>NZ_JBHWZJ010000029.1:0-38577 GCF_042728415.1 Streptomyces sp. NPDC060198
GGAGGGGGAGTGGTCCCCTCCCGGGCCGTCCGTGGTCCGCCCCGACCGGGCCTGCGTGGCCCCGGTCGGGTCAGGTCGGTCCGCATCGAGTGCGGGTGCGGGTGCGTCAGAAGGTGAGCGAGAAGCTGTTGATCTTGCCGGTGTCGCCCGAAGCGACGTCCTGCACCTTCAGCTTCCAGACACCGTTGGCGACCTGCGCCGAGGCGTTGACCGTGTAGGTCGCCACCACGTTGTCGGCCGAGTCGCTCGACGAGGAGCTCTTCAGCCGGTACGAGGTCCCGTTCGGGCCGACGAGGTCGACGACCAGGTCACCGCGCCAGGTGTGGGTGATGTTCACTGCGGCCTGGAGGGTGCTCGGGGCGTTGCCGGTGACACCGGAGACGGTGAGCGAGCTGGTGACCGCGGCGCCGTTGTCCGGGATCGAGACGGCGGTGTTGCTGGTGAAGACCGTCCCGGTGCCGGGCGTCGTGCCGCCGGGGCGGGTACCGACGTTGATGCCGGCCCAGGCGTTGGCCACGGCGGTGTACTCGGCGCTCGTCGTGCCGTACAGCTCACCGGCGGCGGCGAGGGTACCGGTACGCGCGGAGGCGTAGTTGGTCGTCGTGGTGAACTTCGTGGTGAGCGCCCGGTACCAGATTGCCAGCGCCTTGTCGCGGCCGATGCCGGTCACGGCGAGGCCGTCCGAGGTCGGGGAGTTGTACGAGACGCCGTTGACGGTCTTGGCGCCGCTGCCCTCGGAGAGCAGGTAGAAGAAGTGGTTCGCGGGGCCCGAGGAGTAGTGGACGTCGGCGCTGCCGATGCCGGAGTACCAGGAGTCGTACGAGCCGCCGTCCTTGCTCGGCTTGTCCATGTAGCGCAGCGGGGTGCCGTCGCCGTTGATGTTGATCTTCTCGCCGACGAGGTAGTCACCCGGGTCGGCGGTGGTGTTGGAGTAGAACTCCACACCCGCCGCGAAGATGTCGCTGGTCGCCTCGTTGAGGCCACCGGACTCACCGCTGTAGACCAGGCCGGCGGTGGCGGCGGTGACGCCGTGCGACATCTCGTGCGCCGCGACGTCGAGCGAGGTCAGCGGGGCGGCGTTGCCGGACCCGTCGCCGTACGTCATGCAGAAGCAGCTGTCGGTCCAGAAGGCGTTGACGTAGTTGTTGCCGTAGTGGACGCGGGAGTAGGCGGCGACGCCGTTGCCCTTGATGCCGGTGCGGCCGTGGACGTTCTTGTAGTAGTCCCACGTCTCGGCGGCGCCGTAGTGGGCGTCGGCGGCGGCGGTCTCGGTGTTGGTGCCGACGCCGTTTCCCCAGACGTCGTCCGCGCCGGAGAAGAGCGTTCCGGTGCCGGACGTGCCGTGGTTCAGGTTGTACGTCTTGTGGCCGCCGCGGGTGGAGTCGGTGAGGTTGTACGAGCCCGTGGTGCCCGAGGTGCCGAGGGTGACGGTGCCGCTGTACTGCGTGTTGCCGGTACCGGTCTCGATGCCCTGCCACTCGAAGAGCTTGGCGCCGGAGGCGGCGTCCGTGACGACGTGCAGCTCGTTCGGGGTGCCGTCGTCCTGGAGCCCGCCGACCACCGTCTCGAAGGCGAGCTTCGGGGTGCCGTTCGCCAGCCAGACGATCTTGCGGGGGGCCTGGCTCGCCTCGGTGGCCTTCGAACCGTCGGCCGAGGCGGCGCTCAGGGCCTGCTTCTCGGCGGCGGCCGGGGCGATGTCGGCGACGGTGCCGACGGCCTTCAGCTGCGCGGAGGTGGCAGGGGACGCCTTGGTCACGGACTCGGTCGCACCGGCCGCGCTCTCGGAGACCACGAGGTCACCGCCGAGGACCGGCAGCCCGCCGAGGGTGCGCTCGTAGCGGGTGTGCACCGTGCCGTCGGTGTCCTTGACGACGTCACGGACGACGAGCTTCTCCGTGGCGCCGAGACCGAGTTCCTTGGCGGTGGCGGCCTTGCCCGCGTCGGCCTGGGCGATCAGGGCTGCGCGGGCGGCGGGGGAGAGAGCCGCCGGCAGCGCACCCGGGTTGACCTTGCCCAGGGCGGGAGAAGCCGCCGGGGACGCGGCGGGGGTGGCGGTCGCGGCGGGGGAGGTGACGCCGACGGCGACGAGGGCCGCCGCGGCTATCAGGGCGCCGGTCGCGGTGGTGCGACGGCTGTGCGTGAGTCTCACGCGGACTCCTTCTGCGAGGGGGGGTACCGGCGGGCGGTGGCCCGGTCGGCAGTGCAGGCGGTGCGCGGAACGACGGAAGAGTGTCAGGCACGGCGTGTTCCTGTCAGGAGCGCGTCAATGATTTGGCCAGAATTCGTCCGTTGCCGGGTGGCTGGTGTTCGTTAAGCGGACGTTTCGTCGATCTTGGCCGTGTTGCCGCCCGTCGGCTGTCGGCCGTCGTCACCACTGGGAACAGCGGTCCGCGGCCGTGCGGAAGGTGTTCGAAATTTTCGGGGGTGGAGGAGGTTGGCTCACGTGGTGAGACGCGCAAGGCGCATGGCTCATAACCGGCCATGCCCAGCGCGTCCGGAGCCGGCCGCCGCGGACGCCCGAGGGGAGGGCGGGGGTGCGGCGGGGTGTGTGACGCGGTTGGGCGGGAGCGGGGTGGGGATGTCCGACTTCCCACTGTCGTGCGGTCGTACGATCGTCTCATCGCCGAATGGGTGTGAAGAGAAAATCAATTCCCTTCCGGACGCCGCCCATTGAAATGATGAGTACGCGAACGGGTAGCGCGTCGTCGCCGATCGTGCTTTCACGTCGTGTCCGTCCCGGTCTTTCGTCACGGGTCGGGCACGATTCCTCCGTGGCGACAGGAAAACATCAGACCCCGGTCGAAGCGGCCGCGAACCCAGGGCCGGAAATCTCGGCAACCCCCGCTGCGGCGGAGGACGTTCCCGCTCAGGGCCGTACCGACCCCGACCGCATTTCCTCGACGCCCTCCCAAGCGACCGACTTTCCCGGCCAGGCGGCGCCCCCCGGCCCCTTCGGGGCGGCGGACGACGGTGCACCGCACCGCTTCCCGTTGTCCCGGGCGGAACGCCACGGACGAGCCGTCGCCGTGATCGGACTGGGGTACGTAGGTCTGCCGACGGCCCTGGCGCTACGGGCGGCGGGGGTGCGGGTGATCGGGATCGACATCAGCGCGGACCGGCTGCGCGACATCCGCGCGGGCGCCGTGGACCTGGCGCCGCAGGACCGGGAACGGCTGACGGACGCGCTGAACGACGCCGCCTTCCTGCTCACCGACGACTCCCGGGCCTCCGCCTGGGCGGACACCGTGATGATCTGCGTCCCCACCCCCGTGGACCGCCACCAAGTGCCGGACCTCGGGATGCTCGCTTCGGCCTGCGCCTCGGCGGTCGCGCACGCGACGCCCGGACAGCTGATCCTGCTGACCTCCACCAGCTACGTGGGGACCACCCGCGATCTGCTGCTCAGGCCGCTCGCGGCCCGGGGGATGAAGGTGGAGACCGATGTCTTCGTGGCTTTCACCCCGGAGCGGATCGACCCGGGGAGCGTCGGCCGCAGCCAGGACCTCACTCCGCGGGTGGTCGGCGGCGTGGGGCGTCGTAGCACCGCCTCGGCCGCCTCGGTTCTCTCCCGGGTCTGCCTCTCCGTGCACACGGTCGGAAGTCCGGAAGCCGCAGAGATGACCAAGCTCTGGGAGAACACGTTCCGGGCCGTCAATATCGCGCTGGCGAACGAATTGGCCGACAGCTGTGCCGTTTTCGGACTGGATCCCCGAGCGGTGATCGACGCGGCCGCCACCAAGCCGTACGGTTTCATGCCGTTCTATCCGGGCCCCGGGGTCGGCGGGCACTGCATTCCGTGCGATCCGCATTACCTGCTCTGGCAGTTGAGGGCCGAACGCATTCCCTCGCCTGTCGTCGACGCCGCGATGCGGGCCATCGCGGAACGCCCCGGACGCATGGCGGGGCTCATCACGGCGAAGCTCGCCGCACGGGGAATTCCGGTCGCCGGAGCGCGCGTTCTGCTGGTCGGGATCGCGTACAAGCGGGGCGTGGCGGACGTCCGCGAGAGTCCCGCGCTGGAAATCATGGGGCTGCTGGCGGACTGGGGGGCGACGGTCGCCTTCACGGACCCGCTGGTGCCGAGCGCCGAGCTGCACGGCGGGACGCTGGTCGGTCTCGCCGACCCGTGGGAGCAGCGGTGGGACCTCGTCGTGCTGCACACCGTGCACCCGGGCATGGATCTGCGCCGGCTGGGCCCCGAACACACGGTGCTCGACATCTCCCAGGACCGTAGGGGACCCGGTTCCGCCGGGACGTACCGAGCCACGGGGGCCACGGAGGGCGCCGGGGTGTCTGGGGTGCCTGGGAGCTCCGGGGCTACAGGGACTATCAGGGCTACCGGGGCTGCCGGGTCTGCCGGGGCTGCCGGGTCTGCCGGGGCTACCGGGTCTGCCGGGTCTGCCGGGGCTACCGGGAGCGTCGGGACGCACGGTCCGGTCGGGGCGCCGGCATGACCCTGACCGATCGAACGTCCACCGACCGAACGTCCGCCGATCGAACGGCCCCCGACCGAACGGCCGTCGACCGGGCAACCGCCGACCGAATGTCCGCCGGTCGTGTCCTCGGCTCCCCGCCCGCCGCCCGGCGGCCCGTACTCCACCGTGCTCCCTCGGGCGCCCGCCCGGCTCGCCGGGCCCCCGGGCCCGCCCGCCGACTTGCCCGGCGCCTCGCGGACGCGGTCCCCGGGGCCGGGCGCGGGGTGCGCCGGCTGCTGGTGCTGATCTGCCTGACGCCCCTGACCGTCGTCCTGGCCCACCAGGCGTTGCGGCTTCCGCGCCTGAACACCGCGACGGCGTACGGCCTGGTGGTCCTCGGGGGCACGATCGCACTGCTGTATCTCGCCTACAGCAGGTACGAGGACCCTTCGAAGACGTCGGGCCCCCGGCGGCCCGACCCCGGTTTCCCGTCCCTCCCGGCCCGGCCGCGCGTCGACTTCCTGCTGGCGGTGAAGGACGAGGCCGACGCCATCGAGGCGTGCGTCCGCTCGATGGCCGCCTCGGACTTTCCCCGGGTGCGGATCGTCGTGGTGGACGACTTCTCCACCGACGGAACGCGCGAGATCCTCCTCCGGCTGCGCGACGAACTCGGCATCACCGTCCTTCTGCTGGACGAGAACGTCGGGAAGAAGCACGCCCTGGTCGCCGCGTGCGGGCGGGCGGACGCCGAGATCATCGCGTTCACCGACTCCGACTGCGTGCTGGCACCCGACGCGCTCCGCCGCTGCGTGGACGCCCTCGCCCGCCACCCCCGCCTCGGTGCCGTCAGCGGGCACTGCCGGGCCCTCAACGCGCACGCGAACATGCTGACGCGCATTCAGGACGTCTGGTACGAGGGGCAGTTCAGGATCGCGAAGGCGGCGGAATCCTCCTTCGGCTCGGTGTCCTGCGTCTCCGGTCCGCTCGCGGTCTTCCGCCGGGAGGCGATCTGGAACTACCTCCCCGCGTGGGCCGGGGACCGCTTCCTGGGCGCTCCCTTCCGGTTCGCCACGGACCGGCAGCTCACCGGGTACGTCCTCGGGCAGGCGTGGATCGGCGTAAGGCTCAAGGACCGCTACCGCGACTCCCCGTTCGTCACGGGCGAGGACCATCCCGAGCGCCGTTGGCGGGTCGGCTACGTCCGCTCGGCCCACGTCCGTACCAACGTCCCCGCCCGTTTCGCCCCCCTGATGCGCCAGCAGGTCCGCTGGAAGAAGAGTTTCATCCGCAACCTCTTCTTCACCGGCGCCTTCATGTGGCGCCGGGGCCCGGGACCGGCCGTCCTGTTCTACGGGCACGTGCTCTGGGTGCTTGCCGCGCCGCTGATGGCCCTCCGCCACCTGGTCTGGGCCCCGGCCCACGGCGCGTACCTGCTCACCCTCCTCTACGTCTGCGGGGTCCTGCTCAAGGGCTGCGTCTGGGGCCTCGCCTACCGGATCGACCACCCCGGCGACACCCGCTGGAGGTACCGCCCGCTCATGAGCCTCTTCTCCTCGGTGGTCCTGGCCTGGCTGCTCCCGTACTCCCTGTTCACCGTGCGGCGCGGCATCTGGTCGAGGAGCGCGACATGAGGGCGGCCGACCGCAGATCGAGCGGCTGGCGGCTGGGGGAGGAGGCCTCGGGCGGCCCGGAACCGCGTGACGGGGGAGCGGCGCGGCGCGCGGCCCGGCTGGTGGCGGGGATCCTGACGGCCTGTGCGGTCGTCGCGCTCTACCTGCTGGTCCTGCTCCGGGGAGACCTGGCATGAGACGCGGTGTCCCGGGCCCGGCGGCGGTGGTACGGGCGGTGGTGGTGCGGGCGGTGCTCGGGCTGCTGGCCCTGACGCTGGTCGCCCTGCCCTTCTACGCGGCGTGGCGCTACGACGCCCACCGCAGGGCGGTGACTCCGCAGGCCGCCCCGCCCGCCGGGGCGCGGCCCGTCACCGGGGAGGCGGCTCCGCCGCGCGGCGGACCGGGAGCCGACGCGGCGGCTCCGCCCGTCGTGCTGGCGTACCACGACATCGGGCCCCGTGGCCGCAGCAGGTACACGGTGACTCCCGAAGCCTTCGACGCACAGCTCGCCGCCCTGGCGCGCGCCGGCTACCGGAGCCTGTCCACCGAGGAGTTCGTCCGCTACCTGGACGGCGGACCTCCGCCCGCCCGCCGCTCCGTCTTTCTCACCTTCGACGACGGCACCCACGGGCTCTGGGTGTACGGCGACCGCATCCTCGCCAGGTACCGGATGCGTGCGACGGCGTTCCTGATCACCGGATCGGTGGGGAGCCACCGCCCGTACTACCTCTCCTGGCAGGAGATCGGGCGCATGGCGGCCACGGGCCGGTGGGACTTCCAGGACCACACCCACGCCCTGCACCGGCGGGGCGCGGTGGACGCGGCCGGTACGCAGGTGTCGGCGCTCTCCCACCGCCTCTGGCTGCCCGGAGCACGGCGCCTCGAACGGGAGGACGAGTACCGGGCGAGGATCTCCGACGACTTCGACACCTCGCTCGCGGAGCTGTCCCGCCACGGCCTGCCCCGCCCCCGCCTCTTCGCCTACCCCTTCTCCGAGGTCTCCGAGCCGGCCGACTCCGCCTCGTCGAGCGCCATCCTGCGGCACGAACTCGCCGCGCGGTTCGCCGCCGCCCTGACGAACACCTCGCGCCGTCCGCTCCCCGCCGGACGGCGCGCGGCGGCGGCGCGCGAGGTCCAGCGCCTGGAGATCACCAGGGCGACGGACCTGCCGGCGTTCCGCGCGGAGCTGGACCGCTGGACGGCCGTCACCCCGGACAGCGTTCCCCGCCCGCTGGAGGACCGGGCGGGCTGGGAACGCATCGGCACCGCGGCCCGGGCCGGCCCCGGGGCGTTCACGGGGGAGGGCCCCTACCCGGGCGGAAAGGGGTACGCGGCGTCTTCGTACCGTCCCCTCGCCACCGCGGACTGGACGGACTACACGGTGGAGGCGACGGTGGAGCGCCTGAGCGAGGCACGGAACGACGTCGGCATCGTCGTCCGGGACCGCAGCCTCACGCCCGTCACGGTGTCGCTGAGCCACAGTTACGTCAGCCTCTTCACCGGTTCCGGAGCCCGGCGCACGGAGGTGGCCCGGCGAACGCTCCGGGACGGCGCCGTGCACCGCGTACGCGTCACGGTGCGCGGCGCGCACACGGAGGTCGTGGTGGACGGGCGCTTCCGGATCGACTGGACGGACGAGAAGGCGGCCGGGGCGGCCGGCAGGGGCGGGATCGGCCTCGTCGCCCGCAACGGCGACGCCCAGGGCGAGTGGCCCCGCTTCGCCTCCCTGCGGGTCAGCTCCGTGCGGATCGCCTCCCCGCCCGGAGCCCGCGCTGGTACGGGCACGGCCCGGACCGCCCCGGCGGAGGGACGGTGATCCGACGGGGGGAGGGGCGGTCCGCCTCCGGGTACAGCCGCCGGGCGGTGGTCGGGCTCGGGCTCGCCGCCACGGTGGGCGTCCTGCCGCTCACCGACGACCCTCCGGCCGAAACCGGGGCGGGCGGGCCGGGGGGAACGGGCGCCCGGAACGACCACGTGGCGGCCCCGCCACCGGCGCGGGCCGCCGACACCGCTGTCACCTGCGGGGTTGCGGACGCCGCTCCGTTCGTTGCGGTCTTCCCCGGCTCCGGCCTGATCACCAACGAGTACGCCCACCGCCACCACGGCGCCCCCGACGCCCGCGTCGACCCCGACTGGTCCGTCACCAGCGGCTCGCTCTTCGCCGACCGGGGAGCCGCCTGGAGCGGAATCCCGGACGGACTCTCCCCCGACCCCGCCTCCCGGCTGCACACCGGCTCCTCGGTCCTGCGCGCGGTGACCGTACGCCGGGACTTCGCGGACACCGCCGTACGCACCCGGGTCCTGCTCCGGCCGCCCGGCACCACGGACCGCACCCCCGCGACGGACTGGGACGGCGGGCACCTCTGGCTCCGCTACCGCAGCCCCCAGGAGCTGTACGCGCTGAGCTTCCGGCGGCGCGACGGCCTGGTCGCCATCAAGCGGAAACTCCTGCTGCCCGGGTCGGCCGAGGGCGAAGGCGTCGAGGGCGAGGACGTCGAGGGCGTGTACACGACCCTTGCCCAGGCCCGTTGCGCGATCCCGTACGACAGCTGGCACGACGTCGAGGCGCAGGCGCGCACCACGGCGCCGGCCACGGTGCTGCTCCGGCTCCTCGTCGACGGGCGGACCGTGGCCGAAGCCGTGGACACCGGGCCGGGTGTGCTCACCGGCCCCGGTGGAGTGGGGGTGCGGGGCGACAACACCGAGCTGCGGTTCAGCGCGTTCACGGCCGCGCCCTGCCCGGCCCCGTAGGTTCCTCTTCGGTGCCGGGCGCTCGGACCGGGGGGCTGTCGGCAGGTCCGACACCGGTGTCCGCGCGCCACCCGTTTATGCGATGACGCAAATATTGGAGCTAGCTCATGGACGCTCCGAGGGCCACCCCCGTACCTTCGTAGCGGTCGGTCCGAAAGTGGCCAGGCTCAGGGGGCTCGCAGGTATGGCACGTGAGGAACTGACGAGGCTTACCGGCAACGGTAGCGGCAATTGCGGCAAGGATGACTGCCCGAATGTCTACAGGAATGCTGCCGGTTCATTCGTGGTGCAGGGCGCCGTTTCCCACGCCTTCACGACTCCGGATGGTGAGGCACTCGTGGAGATTCCGGAGGCTATTTTGAGGGAGGCGATTCGTGTTCTTGGCTGGTGATGAATGGGCGGCCCGCTTCGAACGATTTCAACGCGAAGCATGGCGTCTGGAAACCCTTCCGCAGTACCTCATGCCACAGGAAGCGGAGGAGTTTGCCGCCTTCTCTTCCGGTCTTCGCATCGACCCGCGCACGGTTTCCAATGAATACACGGACCGCTTGCGTCGGCAAGTAGTCGAAGGGCGTTCGCAAGGGCGGGTCCATATAGTGACCCGCCCGCTCTCGGAGTATGTGCGGTTCGAATTCTCCCAGTACTACCTTCCCCATTCGCTCGCCGGCGAGCACATCAGAATCCTGGACGTGACGGATCGAGAGAATCCGCTGGTCGGGGCTCAGGATTTCTGGATCTTCGACCGCGCCGAGGTAGTTCTCATGAACTACCATCCCGACGGGCGACAGATCAGTCGGACAGTTCATGAGGGTGACATCGCGCCGTTCGTCGAGTTCCGCAGAATCGCCATCGAAGAGTCGGTGCCCTTCGAGGAGTATGTGAAGGGCCTTGACGCTTGATCCAAAGGCGCTGGGTCAGTCCCGAAATGACCTGGCGGAGACGCTACGAGAGCAGCGCAGGCGAGCTGGGAAGACTCAAATCTGGCTCGCCCGGCGCTGTGTCATGTCGCAAACCAAGGTGAGCAACATCGAAAGCGGGAAGCTGACACCTTCCCTCGTCGATGTTGAGATGATGCTTGAAGCCCTCCATGCGGACGAAGTGACAAAAGCCGAGATCATAGCCCTGGCCAGGACCGCAAACACGGAGTGGCAAGACCACTGGTATTCGCGGCGCCGTGGCTTGGACAAGAAGCAGAACGAGCTTTCCAGGCTTGAAAGTTCCTCTACGGAGTTTCGCTTTTTTCTGCTTTCGATGATCACGGGTCTGTTGGCTACCCCGGATTATGTTCGAGCGAGCATCTCTGATGTTCCAGGTGATCAGTCGGCGGTCATTGCCAAAAAACTTGAGCGACAGCAGGTGCTTTACGACTGCGCTAAATCATTCACCTTTATTTTGACGGAGCAGGCTGTCAGGTGGCCCTTGCTGCCGCCCATGGCCATGGCAATACAATTGGACAGACTTGTTTCGATCTCGCGCATCCCCAGCGTGCGCCTCGGGGTCATCCCCCTCGGCGGGCACATTCCAGAGAGGCCGCTAAATACTTTCACTGTGTACGACCGCAGATTGGCAACAGTGGAGACGGGGACCGGGGCGCTGCTGCTGCGTGACCGTAGGGACGTGCTCGCCTACCTCCGCGACTTTGAGTCGTACGAGCAGTACGCCGTATTCGGGGGCGGCTGCCGCGATCTTCTGGAGGAGTGGTCTACTTTGTTTACCCGACAACGCCAATAGTTTTGCGTTTGTCTCGAATCCTTCTCTAGATTTTCCCTGTCCTGCTGGGCGCTCGCCAGACCGCCGCGTACCACGGCCGAACCCGCTCGCGACCCCCAGCACCACTCACTGATTCCGGTCCCGCGCCAGGGTTTCCCTGACGCGTCCCCACTCGGACCGGCACACCATCGAAGTGAAGGGGAGATCCCTTGGAACCGTCCGACAGAGCACGGCTCAGTACCTACTGGTCGCGCATCGCTGCCGACTTCGCCCCCGAGCCGGCTGTCCGTCCGTCCTCGCTTCTCATCACGCACCTGTTGCCCGAGCGGCCCGCGTTCGTCCGTGCCGTGGGGGCCGTATCCGAGCTGCTCACCGTGCTGCCCAAGCCGAAGTCGATCAACGCCGACGCGCGGCGCGAAGTGGAACAGTCCTTCCACGTGGATGAGTTGACGCGTGAGCTCTTCACCGATCCGGACTCGGCGTTGTCCTACCTGGAGAGCCGGGCGGCCGGCGCGCGGCTCGTGCTGCTCGACGTGGGCGGGTACTTCGCTCCCGTGCTGGACGACCTGTGCGCGCGCTACTCCGGCACGATCCTGGGCGTGGTCGAAGACACCGAGAACGGCCACAAGCGCTACGCCGAAGTCCCGAAGCTGCCGTGCCCCGTGGTCTCCGTCGCTCGTTCTCCGCTCAAAGACCCGGAGGACTTCCTGGTCGGTCAGAGTGTGGTGTTCTCCGCCGAGGCGCTGTTGCGTGAGCGCGGGGACATCCTGCATGGCCGCTCCGCGCTCGTGATCGGCTTCGGCAAGCTCGGGTCCAGCATCGCCCGTCTGCTGCACGCGAAGGGGGTTCACGTCACGGTGTACGACATTGACCCCGTGCGGCGTGCGCAGGCGCTCTCGCAGGGGTTCGGGGTCGCCCGGGACCGGGATGCGGCCATACACGCCGCCGGGCTCGTCCTGTGCGCCACGGGGTCTCTCTCGCTGCGGGGCGAGGACTTCCCGACGCTGCGAAACGGCGCGTACGTCGCCACGGTCACCAGCTCGGAAGACGAGTTGGAACTGTCCAGCCTCCCGGAGGGGTACCGGCGCTCCCACGTCGGCGACCACGTGACCCGGTACGAGACGAGCGGCCACTACTTCTACTTGCTGAACGGCGGGGAAGCGGTCAACTTCCTGCACGGGGCGAGCGTCGGACCGTTCATCTTCCTCGTACAGGGCGAGATCATCGCGGCTACGCGAGCGATAGCCCGGGCCGAACTGCCGCCCGGGATGCACGAAGTCCCCGCCGTCGACCGAAGCGCCATCGCGGCGCTGTGGCTCAACTACTGGAACAGGTAGGACGCATGCCCATCCCCCTCGACCACCTCCGGACCGTCCTCGCGGGCTACGCGGACGAGCACCCCGAGGACAAGGACGGCCTTGCCCCGGTCTTTGCCGCGCTGGACCGGGACGACGACCCGACCAGCCGCAGCACGTCCCCGCTGCACGTCACCGCCGGGGCCGTGCTCATCGACGACGCCGGGAACGTGCTGCTCATCCACCACAACGCCACCGGGAAGTGGCTGACGCCCGGCGGGCATCTGGAGCCCGAGGACACCGGACTCATGCGGGCCGCGCTGCGGGAACTCGCCGAGGAGACCGGCGTGGACGGCGGGTTCCTCCCCATCCTGGACACGCCCGTTCATGTGGACGTGCACGACATCCCCGAGAACTCCGAGAAGGGGGAGCCCGCGCACCAGCACGCGGACTTCCGGTTCGTCTTCCGCACGGTCCGTGAGGTGCGCCCCCGAATTCAGGAGGAGGAGGTTTCCGCCGCCGAGTGGCGACCGCTGGACGACCTCCCGAGGGCGCTGCGCAACCGCGTCGCCGCGCTGGCGTAGCACCCCGAAGCCCCACCCGCCCCGCGTGCTCCCCGCTTCGCCGGGCGGGTGGTCGCCTCATGTACTGGGCGGCACGGCCGCCCCTCCGGAGCTGCCCACCTCTGCTTTGACGGGGCTATCCGCCGGTCGGCGCGGAGGGCGCGTGTCCGGTCTTGCGCACCTGGGACGTGTCCGCGTCCACGACCCCGCCGTCCGCGCCGGTCGGCACGACCTCCGGCACGAGTGTGCCGTGCCGGTCGACCAGGGTGGAGTGGGCTTCGCCCGGAGCGAAGGCGTGCCGTTCCCCCCACTGCCGGAGCGTGAGGACGGCGGGGAAGAGATCGCGTCCGGCGTCGGTCAGGACGTACTCCTGACGGCGGCCCGAGGGTGCGGTGGTCCGGGCGAGCAGCCCGTGATCGACGAGCTTGCGGAGGCGGTCGCTGAGGATGTTGCGGGCGATGCCGGTGCGCCGCTGGAACTCGGTGAACGAGCGTGCCCCGTCCATCGCGTCGCGGACGACCAGAAGGCTCCACTTGTCGCCGACCAGATCGAGAGCGCGGGCCACGGGGCAGTCGGGATCGGTCCACCCGGGCTCGGGGGAGCGCGCGGTGTCGCCTGGCATGACACCTCCCATTCGGTTGCGGATCGAAACCATCATGCCGTAGCGTCGAATCAGTTGCAATATGCTACTGATTGGGGACGTGATGACTGTGTGGCGGCGTCTGCTGCTCGCGATGGTCTGCGGTGTCGCTGTGGCGAGCATCTATGCCGCGCAGACGGTGCTGGAGCCGATGGGCCACGACCTCGGAGTGCCGCCCGGGCTCACCGGCTGGATCGTCTCCACCGGCCAATTCGGCTATCTGGCGGGCCTGGTGCTGCTGGTTCCCCTCGGGGACGTGGTGGACCGGCGGCGGCTCATCGCCGTCCATCTGGCCGTCACGGCGGCCGGTACGGCGCTCACCGCCTCGGCGACGGTTTCCTGGGTAGCGTTCACCGGACTCGCGGTGGCCGGGATGTTCGCGGTGGTCGTGCAGACCACCGTGGCTTACGCCGCGTCGGTGTCGTCGCCCACCGAACGGGGCCGCACCATCGGGGTGGTGACCTCGGGCGTGGTCGTCGGCATTCTGGGCGCGCGGGCCGTCACCGGCGCGCTCACCGAGCTGTGGGGCTGGCGGAGCGTCTACGTCGTCCTCGCGGTGTTGTCCCTGGGGCTCGCGGCCCTCGTCCTCGCGGTCCTTCCGGCGGAGGCCCGATCCGGCCGGCCCACGGGATACGTACGGGCCGTGAGCTCGATCGGCGGGCTCTTCGGGCAGCGACTCTTCCTCTCCCGCGGGCTGATCGCCTTCTTCCTGTTCGCGTCCTTCGGGACGCTGTGGAGCGGGCTGTCGCTGCCGTTGTCGGACGCGCCGTGGCACCTGGACGAGGGGCAGATCGGCCTCTTCGGCTTCGTCGGCCTCGCGGGCGCACTGGGTGCGGCGCGCGCGGGACGGTGGGCGGACGCGGGGCGGGCGACGACGGTCACCGGTCTCGCGCTGGGGCTGCTGATCCTCTCGTGGGCGGCGATCGGGCAGTTGACCTGGGTGGTGTGGATTCCGCTCGTCGGGATCGTGCTGCTGGACTTCGCCGTGCAAGCCGTCCACGTGAGCAACCAGCATCTGCTCACCACCGCTCACCCCGACCGCATCAGCGGAGTCATCGGCGGTTACATGGTCTTCTACTCGCTCGGCTCCGCCCTCGGCGCCGCCACCACCACCGCTCTCTTCGCAGCCCGTGGCTGGGCCGGATCCAGCGTCCTCGGGGCGGGTTTCGCCGCGTGCGCGATGCTCGTCTGGGCGGTCGACCGGCGGCTCCCCTCCGGCGAGTCCCTCCGTCCCGGCGACGGCTCGGAGGCCCGATCGCTTCGGGAAGGGAAAGCCGGTGAGGCCCAGGAGCTCGTCACACGGTGGGCCGGAGGGCGTGGAGCCGCGCGCCGTTCGGGCGACGGTTTCTGAGCCCTCGGCAACTTCAGCTGCGAGGAACGGGCGTGGGGCGGGGGCACCGGAACGCTCGCCGACTTCCATGGGGCCAGCCCGGGTCTCGGGCTTCGGGTCTCGGGCTTCGGGTCTCGGGTCTTGGGGCTTGGGGCTTGGGTCTTGGGGTTCGAGCGTCGATCACTCTCCTGTCACTCGTTCGAGGGACTGGAAGAGGTGGGCGGGCCGACGCTTGAGCTTCGGGATTCGGGGGTCGGGATGCGAGGTCCGGGATTCGAGCGGTGTTGTTCATCCGGGAGGTAGGTAGGGGGGTTTGAGGAAACCTCCCCTCCCTCCCACCCCGTCACGGCCAGCAAGTATGACTAATGGTGAGCGAGTTGCGGCGGAGAGTCACGCGTGCTTACGGTGCCCTCAACGAATCGACCCCGACGCGGTGTTGGCGCACCAGGCCGGGGTCTCACCAAAGATCGACTACCTAGAAAGACCGATCTCATGGCTACCCAGCACTTTAGTCCCGCCCTGCCCGCGCCCGCAGCTTCGCGGCCGTACCGCCGGGCCCACACCGGCTACGGCAAGCAGTCCGTACAGCCCGTACAGCCCGTGCAGCCCGTGGAGCCCGTCTCCGGTCAAGCCGCGCCCGGGGCCCGGGACTTCGCGTACCTGCCGGAGCGTGAGCGGTATGTCGCCGCCTATGTGGACCACTTGCCCGATGGTGCCTCGATGGACATCAAGTCGCTGGCCAAGGACTTGCCCCTGTACGGGCAGATGGCCATCGGTACGGCCCTGCGGGCGCTCGGTGTGGCCGGGCACCTGCGGCGCGTACGCAGGCGGACGGGGGGAGACGGCCCGTGCCGGTGGGTGACGCTGACCTTCTGGTCCCGCACCGCCCACGACAACGAGTGGTGGACCGCCCATCTCGAAGCCGCAGCCACCGCGTCCGAACAGCCCAGCGCGCCCTGCGTCGAGCCGCGCCCCACCTCCGGGCCCGGCCCCGTCGTCCCCCGACAGCGCACCGCCGAATCGGCCCCCGGCCGGCCTCCGTCCCCGGATCAGTCATCGGAAGCTGTCGGTGCGGCCGACCCCGCCCCGGAGGCGCCAGTGCCCCCGGCGCAGGACGGCGCGCAGGTTGCCGCGACACCTGCCGTCCCGCAGGCGGCTCTTGGCGCTCCTTCGGCTGCCGGTGCTCCTGCGGCCGTCGCGGGCCCCTCGCCCGCCTACGTCGCCCTGGCCGAACTGGGCCGCCGTGAACCTCGCTTGACGCTCTCAGCTGCGGACTGCGAGGTACTGGAGCCGCTCGCCGCCGCCTGGTTCGCGCGGGGTGTCAGCGCCGGGTACCTGACCTCGGCGCTCACCGCTGGGCTCCCCGAGCAGGTCGGCTCACCCGTCGGGCTGGCGCGCCGCCGCCTCACCGACAAGATGCCGCCCCGGTTGTCCCCGACCCCCACCCCGCCACCCGTCCCGGCCCAGGGCGGCGCTCCCGCCGCCCGAGTGCGCGGGCTCCTGGTCGAGTGCACCGACTGCGGGCGCCCCGCCCGCGCCGAAGCACTCCCGGACGGCCTCTGCGCCCCCTGCCGCACCGCCCACCAGACCCCGCAACCCGCCGACCCGGACGCCGCCCCGGCCCCGGTCGAACGCGACGTCCCGGCCCTCGTCGCCGGACTCCGCAACCTGATGCGCACCCCGTGACCTCCAGGACGTCGCACACGGCGTCCGTACGGTCAGTCATTACGGGAGCACCGGGACCGGTCGGCCCCGGTTCGTGGGGGTGGCCTCAGTTCGCGTTGAACGACCAGAAGACGCCGACCTCCTTCGTACTCACGGCGATCAGCCCGACGTCCATCATGTGGCTGGTGAAGGCCCTTCCGCCCGAGAGATCACCGGCGAGGAAGTCCGGCGAGGCGGAGTCGCGGGCCAGATCGGAGGACGTACGGAAGGCGGCGCCGGGACCGAACCTGCTGAGCACCGTCCGGGCATCGGCCATCACGTGGTCCTTGTCGGGGCGTGTCCGGACGGGACGGATCTCGAAGAACCACTCCTGAGTCAGGGAAGCGAGCAGCTCGGCGGCGGCAGATGCTGTGATGGGGTAGGTCCACGCACGCACCTGCGCGGCCGTCGGCGGCAGGAACGGAAACGACGGACGGTCGTTCTCCCGTCCCTCCTCGTCTATCCGCCACACCTGCGACGACCAGCCCCGGGGGTCGGCGATCGTCCGGTCCATGACGGCCAGGACATCTTGGCCCCAGTCCTCGGCCCGGCGGGGGCCGGTCATCGCGAAGGTGTACACGTCGTCGAGGAGCCGCTTCAGCGCGGCGTCCCAGGTCAGCCGACGAACCCTCTGGCCTTGACGCCTGCGACGAACGCGGCGAAGGAAGTGGCGGAGACGTCCAGAACCGGGCCGCTCGTGTCCTTGGAGTCCCGGATGGGGACGATGCCGTGTACCGAAAGAAGGTTCGCCGCGACCTCGACGCAGTCGCCGCCGTTGCTGCTGTACGAGGACTTGAACCAATGGGGGGACTCAGTCATCACAGGGTTCCCTTCCGTACGGCTCGATCATGGTCAAGGATGGTGCCCGCGAGAGTTCCTCGGATCGCGGCACCTGATGGTAGGTCGACAACAGCATTCGAAGGCAGGCGTGTTGCGGGATTCAGCCATCGGTGCAAGGCGGGGAGTCGGCGTGCGGGCAGAACGGTCCCCGACGGCGAGTGACCGACGTGGCAGGCCGACTCTTGACTAGCACCTTCAGCGGGTCTCGCCGCCGGTCAGCAGACAGCCCCACCGCGCGAAAACACGGTGGGGCTATCCGCTGCTGGCAGGGTCGCTCGGTGGTCAGCCGGCGAACCCTTCGGACTTGACGCCTGCGACGAACGCGGCGAAGGAAGTGGCGGAGATGTCCAGGACCGGACCGCTCGTGACCTTGGAGTCGCGGACGGGGACCATGTTGTGCGAGGCGGCAAGATTGACAGCGACCTCGACGCACTGCCCGCCGCCGCTGCTGTACGAGGACTTGAACCAACGGGGGGACTCGGTCATCACGGGGTGCCCTTTCGTACCTGTTCGATCATGTCCAGAGACGCTGCCTGGGAGAGCGCCTCGGTTTGCAACTGATGGTAGGCCGTCAACATCGCCAGCGCGTAACGGCTTTCGCGCTCAAGGTGCCCTCGCTGGGACGACTCCGCATGACATGAGGGAGCGGTCGGGAAGCGTCAGCACGGTCACAGGGAGGGTGCAGGCGCGGCGCTCTCCCATGGCGAACGGTGCTACCTGCAGCGCGGTGTTCGGCAGGTCGGCGAACTCCAACAGGCGATCCAGCTGCGCGTCCCAGACGGCAGGGGCCCCCACGGGGCGGCGGATGCAGCTTTCGTCCAGCACTACGAAGACCAGGGGTGGACGGCGGCGCACCAGCACTTCCTGCCGCTGCGCCACCAGGGCCACCCGCTCCTCGGCCTGCTCCGGTGTCGCAGCTCCGCGCTTGACCTCACCCCCTTGGATGGCTGACGCGTAGGCCGGTGTCTGCAGAAGGCCCGGTATCACCCCGACCTCGTACAGCCTGATTTCTGCCGCCCGAGCCTCGTGGGACACGTACTCCGGGAAGCCTTCGATCAGCGACCCCTGCCGGATCTCGCGCCACTCGCGTTCGAACGAATCGGGAGTGTCGGCCGTGCCGAAGGCCACGTCAACATCTCTTGAGAACCCAAGGGTTGGCGACTTGCGGGCAGTTTCCACCGCAGAGATATGCCTACTGGAGTACGCACCCTTCGCGGCCAGCACGTCCTGTGTCCACCCTTGGTCCTCGCGGAACCGCCGGAGACGTGCGCCATAAGCCGCCTCCGGGCTCGCCTCGGGGTTCAACTCTCTTCGGTTCACCATGGTCGGGCGTAACCCTCCCTTCGCGCCTAGCGGGTTGAGGACATCCCAACGATAGGCCACTCTGAGCACCCTTGGTAGCCAAACTGCTACAGAGAGGAGTGGTCGTGCATGCGCCTGATGGTGCCTCTCCGTCGCCGGCGGTCGGGAGGCTGATGGTCGACACCGGCCGCGACGGCCGCATCGGCGAGTTCCGAGGAGTCGCGGGCCCCTACTGGTCGTTGCGCCCCCTCGGTGGCGGGCTCGAATGGGAAGCCGAACCCGGACTCGTCCGGCCGGCGACCCCGATGGAGCGACTGCGGGCCGAGAACGCCCGCTGCAACGCCCGGAGTCGGGGTGACGTGCTGTGAGGACGCCGAGCGTGCGTGACCCAGTGGTCCAGGAGTTGGCGGGGCCTTGTGGCGGCGGAGTGGAAGGGAAACCAGTGGCACAGAACGACGGCATCGAACTGCCCACCCCCGTCCGGCGGGTCGGCGCCACCGTCCTGGTGCGTGACCCCACCGGGGCCGTACTGCTGGTCAAGGCTCCCCGTGAGAGCGAGTGGGGTCTCCCCGGCGGTGTGGCGTACGAGGGGGAGACCGTGGCTGAAGCGGCCACCCGTGATCTGGAGGAAGTGACAGGCCTCGTACGGCACTTGACGCTCTTTGCCGCGCTCGACCTGATCCCGGCTCCCCGGGGCAGCCGCTCCGCGAACGGGTTCGACGTCGTCGGTGACGGCGGCACGCTGAGCGCGGAGGAAGCCGCCCGCGTGGCCGTCCCCGAGGGTGCGGAGGACCGGGTCGCCGAACTCCGCTGGGTGCCACTGGACCAGGTGGAGCTCGTCGCGGCCGGTCTTGTGGCCCGGCGTATCCGTCAAGCCGCGGCCGCCTTCGAGCACGGGCAGCAGCCGCTGTTGCTGAACGGTCTCGTAGCCGCATGACCTCCTGAGGGCCGCCTTCCGGCCGCCCCGATCGGCTCATTCCGGAGCCGTAGCCCCGGCCGTAGCCCCGGAGCCGGAGCACTCCGCAACACCTGTCCGCCGGCCCGGCCCCACCCCGCTGCCACGTGGTCCCCGCAGTGCGGGTGCGAGCCCCGCTCGGCCCGTCCCGCCGGGTCGGGCGGGGATTCCACCTGTCCACGAAACTCCCGTGAGGCCTCTCGTGCTGCAATGCACCGCTGTCTGCCGTATCCCCGAGATCGACGCGCTGGTCTTTCTGACCGCCATGAAGGGAGCGCCCGAGCAGCCCGTCGACCACCTCTCCTTACTCGACGAGTACGCGCTCTGTGAGCTGGGCGAGCATGCCGAAGACGTCGAGCACGCCGCCTTCATCGGGGGCGCCGAGGACGGCTCCCAAGTCGACCTCTGGATGTACTGGGACGACGGTCTGCCGCCCCGGTTCGCGGAGTCCCGCTCGTGCCGTGCCGTCACGTGGCTGATCAGCCTGCCCCACAGCGTGGACCGGTGCACTCTGCCCCCTGGGCATCCGCCGGGCCATTCCTGGGACGTGACGGACCCGCTCGGTGACCTGTTGGACGAGGCCGCCCGCCGGGCCGTCAACCTCCTCCCGGACGAGCGTGCGGACACGTTCACGGGCGAGGACACCGACGAGCACGCGAACGGGCACGCGGACCGGCACGTGGACGACCGGGGCGACACGCCATGACGGAAGCGCGGTACTTCCACTGCAACGACACGCGGCGGGCGCCATGGGCGGACACGGCCGACCGCCCTCTTCCGGCCGACGTACCCCGCTCGGTGACCTGCGAACTCGCCCGGAACCACGACGGTGCTCACGCGGACCACCTCGACTACCTCGGGCTCGAAGACGGGGACGTCTGGGCGTACTGGAACGAGGCCGACCACGTCACGTACGCGGTCATGCCACCGTGCCAAGTGGCCGACCGGACACTCCCCGGGATTCGGCAGGACCCCTGCCACCTGTACGCCGGTCATCCTCCGGGGCACTCGTGGGACTTCGTGGACATGCTCCACGACTGACCGCGCTTCTCCTTCCCCCGGGCAGACCTCGCGCGCCGCCCTGGGGTGCGGCAGGGTGGTGGTCCTGTGATCAGCCCTGCCGGTCGCCGGTCAGAGCGTGCCGTCGAGCCCATGCGCCGATCTCGTCGGCGATGGCCCGGGGCTGGTCCTCAGGTGCGTGGTGACCGGCCGGGCCGCAGTGCCGGGTTTCGAGTGCGGCGATGTTCTCCGCACACCAGTCGGCCATCTCCTTGCCGATCAGCAAGGTGGGCGAGGAGTCGAAGGTGAGGAGCAGTTTGGGTACCTCGCCGCTGTCCGACAGCCACGTGCCGTACCGCCCGACGCGTTCGGCGACCTCGGCGGGCTCCCCGTCCAGCGGGAGCGAGCGTGCCCATTCCAGTATCGGGCGGCGGCTCTCCCGAGTCGGGTACGGAGCCCGGTAGACGCGCATGTCCTCCTCGCCCACCGGGTTCAGCACCCCGCCGGTGAAAGCCGATTCCAGGAAGGAGTTCTGGTCCAGCACCAGCGCCTCACCCTGCGGACCGCGCATGGCCAGGGCGCGCGAGCGCGGTCCGTCCCTCAGCTCGTTCCAGGACATCGGCCGCACGATGGTCTCGAAGAACGCCACGCCACGGACGCGGTCCGGGTGGCGAGCGGCCCAGTCGAACGCGAGCGCGCCGCCCCAGTCGTGGCCGACGAGCACCACCTCGTCCAGGCCCAACCGGTCGAACCAGTCGTCCAGGTAGCGGGCGTGGTCGGCGAACCGGTACGGCACCTCGGGCTTGCCGGAGCGGCCCATGCCGATCAGGTCGGGGGCCAGCAGGCGGGCGGGCAGGTCCACCGCGGGCAACACCTCGCGCCACAGATGGGACGAGCCGGGGTTGCCGTGCAGAAAGACGAGGGGCGTGCCGCTGCCGGCGTCCTCGTAGAACATCGTCGAATCCAGAACGTTCGCCACTGGCATGACGTACTCCGTATCGTTCGTCCCACTAACGTTCGCTGGCTTGACGAAGATAGATTGTTAGTGGGACTAACGCAACGGTAGGATCGCGGCATGAGTAACAGCACGCCCGACTCGGGGCGTTCGGCCGACCGGCGGCCCGGTGCCGCGCGGCTGCGCAATCTGCGGACCAGGCTTCTGTCGCTGGCCGCGCTCCAGTCGGATCGCCTGGTGAACGAGGAGTTGACGCGCGCGGGCGCCCGCAAGTGGCACTACGCGGTGCTCGCCACCCTGGACGAGTTCGGACCCGCCAGTCAGGCGGAGCTCAGCAGCCGTACAGGGATCTACCGCAGCGACATGGTCGCGGTGATCAAGGAACTGGCCGATCGCGCATGGGTGGAACGCTCACCCAACCCCGCCGATCGTCGGCAGAACACTATCGTCCTCACCGAACGGGGAAGCCGGCGACTTCCTGAGCTGGACGGACTGCTCGCCCGAGTGGAAGACGAGGTGCTCGCACCGCTGACCCCTTCGGAACGCGATCAGTTGGCCCGGCTGCTCGCCGCACTGGTGGATCACCACGGCCAGGCGATGTGAACGAGCCTCGCCCTGCCATGGTGGTCCGCATGACGTGGACCCGCGCACGGCATCGACGCCGAGGCCAAGACGGTGAACACCCGTTCGTGAAGCGGAAGTTGCCGTGCTCATCACCACCGGGCGCGTTTTCCCGGGCCTGGAGGTCGACAGGAACGCCCCTCGCGGACACGATCTGACCTCGGCCGGGAAGAACCGGTGGCGACTCAAGCCGAGGAATGCTCGACGATCAGGTCATGGCACTGCCGGGCGCGGTCTCCCACCCCCTCTGCCACCGCGAAGAGCTCGACCAAATAGGTGAGCAGATCTGCGATGTCACCACGCCCCGGGTGTGTGGCCAGCAACTCCTCAGTCGCCGCCCGCACGCTGCTTTCCGTGTCGACAAGCAGGGACCTGAACAAGTTGAGGAACGCGGCGAGAGTGTCATCCGGTGGGCCCAAGGGGGGCGTGAGCAACTGACGCCATTGCTCCGTACACGCCACGAACCGCCCCTCCACAGTCTCGAGCATGAGTCTTTCGAACGTGCACGAGAGGGCCCCGGGATGCGTTTCGGCAGCTTGCTCCACGTCTGTCCTCGCTCTGTCACGATGGCCGGCTTGTCGGTGCGCTTGGCTGCGTGAGGCGAGTGCCCAGTCGTAGGTGGGGTTGAGTTCGAGTGCGGCGGTGAGGTCGGTGACGGCTTCCTCGTAGTGGCCGGCTTGTTGGTGGGCCTGTCCGCGGGAGGCGAGTGCCCAGGCGTAGTCGGGGTCGAGTGCGAGTGCGGCGGTGAGGTCGGTGACGGCCTCGTCGTAGCGGCCGGCCTGGCGGTGCGTCTCTCCGCGGGAGGCGAGCGCCGAGTTGTAGTCGGGGTCGAGTGCGAGTGCGGCGGTGAAGTCGGTGACGGCCTCGTCGTATCGGCCGCCCCGCATGTGTGCCTCTCCCCGTGATACGAGTGCCCAGGTGTAGTCGGGGTCGAGTGCGAGTGCGGCAGTGAGGTCGGTGACGGCCTCGTCGTAGCGGCCGGCCCGCAGATGTGCCTCTCCCCGTGATGCGAGCGCCGAGGTGTAGGCGGGGTCGAGTGCGAGTGCGGCGGTGAAGTCGGTGACGGCCTGGTCGTAGCGGCCGGCCAGTCGGTGGGATTGCCCGCGGTCTGCGAGTGCCCAGTCGTAGGTGGGGTTGAGCTCAAGTGCCGCGGTGAGGTCGGTGACGGCTTGGTCGTACCGCCCGGACTGCATGTGTGCCTGTCCGCGGGAGGCGAGTGCCCAGGCGTAGGCGGGGTCGAGTGCGAGAGCAGCGGTGAAGTCGGTGACGGCCTGGTCGTAGCGGCCGGCCAGGCGGTGGGATTCCCCGCGGTCTGCGAGTGCCCAGTCGTAAGTGGGGTTGAGCTCGAGTGCGGCGGTGAGGTCGGTGACGGCTTGGTCGTACCGTCCGGACTGTCGGTGGGTCTGTCCTCGGGATGCGAGTGCCCAGGTGTAGGCGGGGTCGAGTGCGAGTGCCGCGGTGAAGTCGGTGACGGCCTTGTCGTAGCGGCCGGCCAGTCGGTGGGTTTCTCCGCGTGCTGCGAGTGCCCAGTCGTAGGTGGGGTCGAGTGCGAGTGCGGCGGTGAGGTCGGTGACGGCTTGGTCGTAGTGTCCGGACTGTCGATGGGCCTGTCCTCGGGAGGCGAGTGCCCAGGTGTAGGTGGGGTCGAGTTCGAGTGCCGCGGTGAAGTCGGTGAGGGCCTGGTCGTACCGTCCGGACTGTCGGTGGGTTTCTCCGCGTGCTGCGAGTGCCCAGGTGTAGGTGGGGTTGAGTTCGAGTGCGGCGGTGAGGTCGGTGATGGCCTGGTCGTAGCGGCCGGCCCGCATGTGTGCCTGTCCGCGTGATGCGAGTGCCCAGTCGTCGGTGGGCTTGAGTTCGAGTGCGGCGGTGAGGTCGGCGACGGCCTGATCGTGGTGGTCGAGCCATCGATGAGTCTCTCCGCGCCGGGCCCAGGCGTGGGCGTTAAGGTCGTTGTGCGCGATCGCCCGGTCGAACTCGGACAGCGCCTCTTCGTCCCGGTCGCAGAGGTAGAGGTGGATGCCTCGGTAGGTGTACGCCCAGCTCCTGCTCTCGGCGCTCAGCCGGTCGTGGGACAGCAGGACTCCGAGACAGGCGAGAGCGGGATCGTCGTCGGTGAGAGCCTCCCGAAGGCGCTCTGACCAGTGGAGCAGGGAGGAATCCGCGGCGTCCTGCGCTGCTTGCTCCAGTGCTTCGACCCACTGCCGCAGTACGGCGGAGTCCTGACCTGCGGCATGGACCACGTGTTCGAGAGCGGACGGCAGACCGGTGCCCCCCGGGTGGGCGCACAGTCGGTGGTACGTCTCGTCGAGGCGGTGCCGGCGCCACGTGGGGTCCTCCCAGCGCTTGGCCTCGGGGAGACGCTCCTCGACAGCCGCGCGCCAGGCGGCATGGGTCTCGGCTAGCTGGGCGTGCGCCGAAGCCCAGCCCTGCGGGGAGTGGGTGCGCTGCTGGCGGACCATGCTCGCGCGGACCACCGCGTGATAATGCTTGTAGCCGCTGCGGCCGTTGACGAAGGGCTGCCCGCACAGCCACTCCCACAGCGGTTCCGCCGCAGGGCCCGCTGCGGCGGCGAAGATGTCTTCGTTCAGCTGAAGGGGCAGGGCACACGCCCGCACGGCGTCACGCTTGTCCGGGTCCGTGATCCACTGGACGAAACGCTCGACGGCCACGTCCGCGATGTCCCCTCCCGCGTCGACGTCCTCGACCGTGTGCGGGCGTGCCAGGGCGAGGAGTTCGACGAGCAGCGGAAGTCCCATCGAGAGCTGTAGCACCGCCTCCACCACCGACGTATCCGTCACGCCCCGCGAGGTCAGCAGCGAGCGGGTCTCCGTCGCGGTGAAGACTTCCAACGGCACGTCCGCGACTTGGTCCCGCAGCGGCGCCCACTCCCGCTCCGGCAACTCGTCACGGCCGGCCAGCACGACGACGAGGTTCGCCGGCACCGGGCCGAACTCCTCGTCCAACAGGCTCAGCAGCCACCCGTCCAGGTACTGAGCCGTCTGCTCCCACGTGTCGAAGAACAGCACCACCCATCGTTGCCGACGGCACAGCCGCTCCAACTCGGCGACGAAGGCACGGCTCAGCCCCGTCTCGTCGCCTCGGCCACCGCGCCGCTGCTGACGGGAGCGCGACGCCGACCGAATCCGGTCCAGCCCCTGGGCGGCAGCATCCGGATTCGCCATCGCCGTCACGACTCCCGCGCCCGGAATCAACGAGACCGCTCCCAAGGCGGCTTGCGTGACCACCCGGCTCGACACCGACGCCTCACCCTCCGCGGGCGTCGGCTCGGCCTGCGTCGCCTGCTCCCGACGGAACTGCTCGACCGCCTTGTCGAAGTCCTTGCACGGCCCGCCCTGCGCCGCCAGCTGCCGGGCCAGCTCGGTCAGAGCCTGCCGCACCCCGTGGACATCGTTCTCGTCCACCACCGCCGTCGCGGCATCAGCACGCCTGGCCGCCTCCTGCCACTGGCGCAGCAGCGTGGACTTCCCCACGCCACCCACACCGCGCACATGGAACAGGAAGTCCGCCGGATCCTCCTCGGACTGCGGGTTCTTCGACAGGTTCTCCGTGAAGAGGGCCAACTGCGCACGCCGACCCACGAATCGAGCCTTCGCGCGCTGCCGGATCAATGCTCCCCGAGACAGGCCACGCGTTTCCGACCCCGACATCCCCGTACCCCCGTCACTTGCCCGCATCGCCCCGATAACGGCACTGCGCGGGCCCACACTTCTCGCACCGGACACAGGCCACCAGTGTCCTGTCCAGGCCCGCACCTGTCAGCCGAGCGCCGCAGGCTGCCCGCCTTCTGGGCTTGTTTCGGCCAGAGCTACGGAGTTCGTAGGTCGTACGGGTCCCCGCGAAGGATTCGTAGGTGATTCGTCGGCCCCACGGGGCCCCTGCGAAGGCGGAGAGGGCGCAGGTTCCGGGCGTCCGTCCGAGCGCAGGGGTCAGGAGCCCTGGCCCGCGACGTCTCGCCCGGATGCGGCAGGCGGCGTCGGAGGTGTGTCGCGCACCCCGCGACCACGTCGCGTGATTCTGGCCGGCGGCGCGCCTCACCCGCCGCAGCCGCACCCTGCCGCCGGGGTCACGGCGTCGCCCGCTTCCGGCCGTTCCGCGCAGCAGGTGTCCCCGCCGGGCGCGAGTGCGGGGCTTTTGCCGAGCCGGTCGGCGTCGGCCTTGACGGTGTAGACCTCCCAGGACTCCTTGCCGGGGCCGTGGACCCACACCTTGTCCTGGAGGGCGTAGCAGCAGGAGGTGTCGTTCTCCTCGAAGGTGGCGAGCCCGGCCTCCTTGAGACGGGTGGTCGCGGCGGTGACCTCGTCGGTGCCGCCGACTTCGACACCGAGGTGGTCGAGGCGGGTCTCCTGGCCGCGCTCGCCCTCGATGAGGACCAGCTTGAGCGGCGGGGTGGTGAGGGCGAAGTTCGCGTAGCCGGGGCGCCGCTTGGCGGGCTCGGTACCGAACAGCTTGGAGTAGAAGGTGACGGACGCTTCGAGGTCCGCGACGTTGAGCGCGAGCTGGACACGGGACATGGTGTCTCCCCGATCAGGTTGTATTGATGTCTGTCGATTCAAGGTTGCATCCTGAATCGAGAAACGTCAATATAGAAGCATGTCGAAACAAGAGCTCGTGGTGATCGGCCAAGACGGTGCCGGCCGTGCCGGGGAATGCTGCCCCGGTCTGCTGACCACCCCGCTGGACGAGGAGCGTGCGCAGGCGCTGGCGAAGGTGTTCAAGGCGCTGGGCGACCCCGTGCGGCTGCGCCTGCTGTCGATGATCGCCTCGCGGGCGGGCGGGGAGGTCTGCGTCTGCGACCTGACCCCGGCCTTCGACCTGTCGCAGCCGACGATCTCCCACCACCTGAAGCTGCTGAAGCAGGCCGGGCTGATCGACTCGGAACGGCGCGGGACGTGGGTGTACTACCGGCTGCTGCCCGAGATGACCGACCAGCTGGCCCAGGTCCTCTCCCGCCCCGCCGATCCTGCCGGGGCGCTCCCGCCCGCCTCCGCGGGGACCTCTTCGTGAGCGGGGGCGGAACGGCGCACGCGGAGCCGGCCGCCCGGCGGCTGTCGTTCCTGGACCGGTTCCTCGCCGTGTGGATTCTCGGCGCGATGGCCGCCGGCCTCGGACTGGGCCGCCTCGTACCGGGGCTGGGCGACGCGCTCGCGAAGGTGACCGTCACCGGGGTCTCGCTGCCGATCGCGCTCGGCCTGCTCGTGATGATGTACCCGGTCCTCGCGAAGGTCCGTTACGACCGCGTCTCCACCGTCACCCGCGACCGGCGCCTGCTCGTCCCGTCCCTGGTGCTGAACTGGGTCGTCGGCCCGGCGCTGATGTTCGCGCTCGCCTGGATCTTCCTGCCCGACCTGCCGGAGTACCGCACCGGGCTGATCATCGTCGGCCTGGCCCGCTGCATCGCCATGGTGGTCATCTGGAACGACCTGGCCTGCGGCGACCGTGAGGCCGCCGCCGTCCTGGTGGCACTCAACTCGGTGTTCCAGGTCCTCGCGTTCTCGGCGCTGGGCTGGTTCTACCTCGGCGTGCTGCCCGGATGGCTCGGGCTGGAGCAGACCGCCCTGGACGTGTCGGTGTGGGAGATCACCCGATCCGTACTGATCTTCCTCGGCTTCCCGCTGCTGGCCGGGTTCCTCACCCGGCGCCTCGGCGAGAAAGCCAAGGGGCGTACCTGGTACGAGACGAAGCTGGTTCCCCGGATCGGACCGTTCGCCCTGTACGGGCTGCTGTTCACCGTCGTCGTGCTCTTCGCCCTCCAGGGCGACGCCATCACCTCCAAGCCGCTGGACGTCGTCCGCATCGCGCTGCCGCTGCTGGTGTACTTCGCGGTGATGTGGGCCGGGTCCCTGGCGGCCGGCCGCGCGCTCGGACTCGACTACCCGAAGGCGGCCACGCTCGCGTTCACCGCTGCGGGCAACAACTTCGAGCTCGCCATCGCGGTCGCCGTCGCCACCTTCGGCGCCACCTCCGGCCAGGCCCTCGCGGGAGTCGTCGGCCCCCTCATCGAGGTCCCCGTCCTCATCGGCCTCGTCCATGTCGCCCTCGCCGTACGCCACCGCTTCCCCGGGACCGGCGGCCCGGCAGCCGTACCTGCCACCGCTCCGGAAGGTTCCGCCCGTGTCTGAGCCCGTGCCCGTGTCTGAGCCCGTGCCCGTGTCCGAGTCAGTGTCCGAGTCAGTGTCAGTGTCCGAGCCGGTGCCGGGGGCCAGGCCGTCCGTGCTGTTCGTGTGCGTCCACAACGCGGGCCGCTCCCAGATGGCCGCCGCCTGGCTCACCCACCTCTCCGAGGGCCGGGTCGAGGTCCGCTCCGCCGGTTCCGCACCGGCCGACGCCGTGAACCCGGCCGCTGTACGAGCGATGGCGGAGGTCGGCATCGACCTGTCCGCCGAGACCCCGATGGTGCTGACCGCCGACGCCGTACGGGCATCGGACGTGGTCATCACCATGGGCTGCGGCGACACCTGCCCCGTCTTCCCCGGCCGGACCTACCTGGACTGGCAGCTCGACGACCCCGCCGGCCGAGGCGTCGACGCGGTCCGGCCGATCCGCGACGAGATCGAGCGCCGGGTACGGGGCCTCCTCACCGAGCTCCTGCCGGACGTGTCCTGACCGGCAGGAGCGTGGAGCTCAGGCCAGGCTCTCCCGCCACGCCCGGTGCAGCCCCGCGAACCGACCCTCGCCGCCGATGAGTTCGGCCGGCGAACCGTCCTCCACGATGCGGCCGTGCTCCATCACCAGTACCCGGTCCGCGATCTCCACCGTGGACAGCCGGTGCGCGATCACCACCGCCGTGCGGCCGTGCAGCACCGTGTCCATGGCCCGCTGCACCGCGCGCTCGCCGGGGATGTCCAGGGAGCTGGTCGCCTCGTCCAGGATCACCACCGCCGGGTCGGCCAGCAGCGCCCGCGCGAACGCGACCAACTGGCGCTGCCCGGCGGAGATCCGGCCGCCCCGCTTGCGTACGTCGGTGTCGTACCCCTCCGGCAGGCTCTCGATGAACTCGTGCGCCCCGATCGCCCTCGCGGCCTGCTCGATCTCCTGGGGCGTGGCGTCCGGGCGGCCGATCGCGATGTTCTCCGCGACCGTCCCGGAGAACAGGAACGCCTCCTGTGTCACCATCACCACACCCCGCCGCAGCTCCGGCGTGGACAAATCCCGCAGATCGACGCCGTCCAGCAGCACCCGGCCGTCGGTCGGGTCGTAGAACCGGGCCAGCAGCTTCGCCAGCGTCGACTTGCCCGCACCCGTCGAACCGACCACGGCCACCGTCCGGCCGGCCGGCAGGGTCAGGTCGAAGGACGGCAGCACCTCGCCGCCGGTGCGGTACGCGAACCGGACCCCGTCGAAGACGACCTCCCGGCCCGGCTGCTCGCCGCGCAGCGCGGGCAGCTCCACCGGGGCTGCCGGCTCGGGCACGGACGGGGTCTGCGCGAGCAGGCCCGCGATCTTCTGCAGGGACGCGGCGGCGGACTCCCAGGAGTTGAGGAACATCGCCAGCCGGTCGATCGGGTCGTACAGCCGACGCAGGTAGAGCACCGCCGCGGCCAGCACACCCAGCGCCAGGGTGCCCGAGGCCACCCGGTAGGCACCCCACAGCACCATGCCCGCGACAGCGATGTTGGCGACGAGCCGGGAGCCCACCACGTAACGGGCCATCTCCAGCAGGGTGTCGCCGTTGGACCGCTCGTGACGGTGGTTGAGCGTCTCGAACACGGCGTCGTTGGCCCGCTCGCGGCGGAACGCCCGCACCGGCCTGATGCCGTTCATCGTCTCGGCGAACTTCACGATCACCGCCGCCGTGGCGGTGGACCGCACCGCGTACGCCCGGCCCGCCCGCGCCCGGTAGACGCGCACCAGCAGATAGAGCGGCACGAAGGAGAGCACCGCGATGGACCCGATGCCGAAGTCCAGCCAGAGCAGCATCCCCGAGATGAAGACGAAGGAGAGGACCACGGTGATCAGCTCCTGGAGGCCCTCGCTGAGCAGCTCCCGCAGGGATTCCACGTCGGTGGTGGACCGGGAGATCAGCCGGCCCGAGGTGTAGCGCTCGTGGAAGTCCACGCTCAGCGCCTGCGCGTGCCGGAAGATCCGGCCGCGCAGGTCCAGCAGCACATCCTGGTTGATACGCGCCGAGCCCCGGATGAAGGCGTACTGGAGGTAGCCGCCGCCCGCCGCGCAGAGCGCGTAGCCGACGCCCACCGCGATCAGCGGACCGTGGTCGGAGTCCCGGAACGCGGGCACCGCGCGGTCGATCGCGTACGCCACGAGCAGCGGGCCCGCCTGCACGGCGGCCTGCTGGACGAGCAGCAGCACCACGGTCACCAGGACCCGTGCGCGCAACGGCCGCAGCAGCGAGGCGAGCAGGGCGCCGGTGGCGCCCTGCGGGGTGGGCAGGGCGTCCCGGTCGAACGCGTCACCGGACTCGGGAGCGGCCCCCGGGCCGGTCGTGCCCGGAATGCTGTCGGCGGGCCCGGTGCCGTCGGCGGACGGGGTGTCGGCGGTGGTGGTACTGGTCATGGGGTAGTGGCCTCCTCGGCGACCGTGATGCCGGGCCGTTCGGCGCCCGACATCAGCCAGGCGTACTCGGCGTTCGCCCGCAGCAGTTCCTGATGAGTACCGACAGCCGCGATCCGGCCCCCGGACAGCAGCGCGACACGGTCGGCGAGCATCACGGTGGACGGCCGGTGAGCGACGATCACCGCCGTGGTCTCCTTCAGAACCTGCCGCAGCGCAGCCTCCACCCGGGCCTCGGTGTGCACGTCCAGCGCGGAGAGCGGGTCGTCCAGCACCAGGAACCGGGGCCGGCCGACCACCGCGCGAGCCAGCGCGAGCCGCTGACGCTGACCGCCCGACAGGCTCAGCCCCTGCTCGCCGACCTGAGTGCGGGTGCCCTCGGGCAGCTCGTGCGCGAAGTGGGCCTGGGCGACGTCGAGGGCACGGTTCAGGTCCTCGTCGTCGGCGCCGTCCGCGCCCATCAGCACGTTCTCGCCGACCGTGGCCGAGAACAGCGTCGGCTCCTCGAAGGCCACCGACACCAGCGACCGCAGCCGTGCCCGCTCCATCGAGACGATGTCCTCGCCGTCCAGGGTGATCCGTCCGCCGGTGAGCTCGTGCAGCCGGGGCACCAGGGCGGTGAGCGTCGTCTTGCCGGAACCGGTGGCCCCGACCAGCGCCATCGTCTCGCCCGGCCGGACGTGCAGATCGATCCCGGCGAGCACGGGCACGGAATCCGGGGCCGCGTCCGGGTAGCGGAAGGAGACCCCCTCGAAGACCATCCCGGGTGCGGTACCGCCCGCAGCGACGGAGGCGGCCCCGGATGCGAGCCCGCTCTCCTCCGCCACGTCCATGACCTCGAAGTAACGGTCCGTCGCGGTCGCCGCCTCCTGGCTCATCGCGAGCAGGAAACCGATCGACTCCACCGGCCAGCGCAGCGCGAGCGCCGTCGACAGGAACGCCACCAGCGTCCCCGCGGAGAGGCCGCCGTCCGCCACCTGAACGGTGCCGAGGACCAGCGCCGCGCCGATTGCCAGCTCCGGCACCCCGGTGATGAGCGCCCAGATCCCCGCCAGCAGCCGGGCCTTGGTCAGCTCGGTGGAGCGCAGCCGGTGCGACAGCTCCCGGAACGCCCGCGCCTGACTGCGGTGCCGGCCGAACCCCTTGACGATCCGGATGCCGAGCACGCTCTCCTCGACGACCGTCGTCAGATCGCCGACCTGGTCCTGGGCGGTGCGCGCCGCGAGGGAGTACTTCGACTCGAAAAGCGAGCTGAGGATCATCAGCGGGACCGCCGGAGCGAGCAGCACCAGCCCCAGCGTCCACTCCTGGACGAACAGGATGACGAACCCGACAACGATCGTTGCCGTGTTGACCAGCAAAAAGGTCAGCGGGAACGCCAGGAACATGCGCACCAGCATCAGGTCGGTGGTGCCGCGCGACAGCAGCTGACCGGAGGGCCAGCGGTCGTGGAAGGACATCGGCAGCCGCTGGAGACGGTGGTACAGGTCGGCCCGCATGCCCGCCTCGACCCCGGCCAGCGGCCGGGCCACCAGCCACCGCCGCAGCCCGAACAGCACCGCCTCCACGATGCCCAGGCCAAGCAGCCACAGCGCCCCCAGCCAGACCCCGCCCGGGTCACGGTCGGCCACCGGGCCGTCCACCATCCACTTGAGTACGAACGGGATGACCAGCCCGAGGCAGGACGCGACCACGGCGACGAACGCGGCGGAGAGCCAGCGGGCACGTACGGGACGGAGGTAGGGCCACAAGCGCTTGAGGGAGCGCACGGTGGACCGGTCCGTGCGCTCTGCGGGGTTCGGGGGCATCAGGGGCGATCCTATGTTTCACCACTGACAACCCCCACCGGGTTTTCCGACCGTTCGAAAGCTCCGGCTCCGCACCGACGGCGAGAGGCCGGGAACTGCCACACGTCCTCAAGCGTGTTGCGGAAGTCCCGCCTGTCCGGCGGCGCCCGGGCGGACGGCGCTGCTTCCGCAAAACGCTCAAAGCGTGTTGCGAAAGTCCCGCTTGTCCGGCGACGCCCGGCACGCACGCTCGCCGCGTTGTCGGGATCACCCCGATACATCCGGTATCGGGGCGACCCTCCGCCTTGCGATCGCACGCACCGGACGCCGCCGGACCCGCCCTCCGGGCGGACGGCGCTACTTCCGCAACACGCTTTAGCCTCGTCGAGTACCGGACAGTGTGGGCGTTCCTCCTGGGAGAACAACGTGGGCGATGGTCTTCAGTGGATGGTCGGCAGGACGTCCAGCTCCGGCTGGATGCTGGACGTGCACTTCGCCCGTGGCATCGGTGCCGAAGAGCTGGCGGTGCGCATGGGCGCGCGGGCCGGTTCGGCGGCGGAGGCGATGACCGACGACGAGATCACCGGCCTCGACATCGACGCCCATCCCCACCGTGGGCCGGGCAGCGCCGTCGTCCGCGTCGGTGAGCACGCCGGCTGGGCCTTCGCGATCACCTACGGCCCCTACCTCGACAAGCTGCACGAGGTCTCGCGCAACGGTGTGGAAGCCGTCCACTACCACCACAACTCCGAGCATCCGCCCACCCACGTCTCGTACGGCCGTGACGGCCGCACGGTCACCGGATTCGGCCTGTGCGAGGAGTACCACCGGTACGGCGAAGGGGACGATCCGCTCCTGCCGGAACTCGTGGCCGCCGGAATCCTGCGCCCCGACGGCGCGGCTCTCCACGACCCCGGCATCCACGACCGCGACGGGCACGGCCGCCGTAGCCTGGCCGTCTTCGAGGAGCGCTTCGGTCTCTCCCTGCCCCGCACCGCCCTGGCCGGGGACCGCCTCCCCGTGTATGCGGTCATGGGCTCCCCGGCGGCCGACTTCGAGGAGATCCACGCCTGGGCCGCGGCGAACGGCAGCCCTCTCCCCGACGAACGCCTCCGCCTGATTCCGGCCGGCCTGCGCGCCGCGTACGAGCGGGCCACCGACCCCCGGTGGTGGGACCGCCGGAGCGGCGTGAACCGCGCCGCCGCCCAGGGCGAGTTCCGCACCAGCGGCGTCCTGCCGGAGCCCGTGGACCCAGCAGGCACAGGGCTGCGCCCGCTACGCAGTCACCCGCAGCAGTAGCAGCGAGCGCCCCGGCACCCTGAGCACCGTGCCGCCCGGGTGGACCGTGCCGGGTGCCTCGGCCTGGTCCTCCCGCGAGGTGTCGAGGACGAGTTCGTAGGAGGCGGCCCACGGAGGGCCCGGCAGAGCGAAGTCGGCCGGGCGTTCCGCCGCGTGCAGGATCGCCAGGAAGCTGTCGTCCACGATCTGCTCGCCCCGCGCGTCCCGGCCCGGGATGTCCCGCCCCGAGAGGAAGAGGCCGAGCGTCGCGGCGGGCGCGTACCAGTCCTGGGCCGTCATCTCCTCGCCGTGCCGGGTGAACCAGGCCAGGTCCCGCAGCCCGTCCGCGGTCTGGGGCCGCCCCGAGAAGAAGGCCCGGCGGCGCAGCACCGGATGGGTGTGGCGCAGCCGCAGCACCCGGGCGGTCAGCTCGGTCAGCCCGCGCCAGCCCGGGTCGTCGAGGAGCGACCAGTCCACCCAGCTGATCTCGTTGTCCTGGCAGTAGGCGTTGTTGTTGCCGCCCTGCGTACGCCCCATCTCGTCACCCGCCACCAGCATCGGCACCCCGGTGGAGAGCAGCAGGGTGGTGAGCAGGTTCCGCAGCTGGCGGCGGCGGAGCGCGTTGATCTCCGGGTCGTCGCTCTCGCCCTCCGCGCCGCAGTTCCAGGAGCGGTTGTCGCCGGTGCCGTCGCGGTTGTCCTCGCCGTTGGCCTCGTTGTGCTTGTGGTGGTAGCTCACCAGGTCGCGCAGGGTGAAACCGTCGTGCGCGGTGACGAAGTTGACGGAGGCGTACGGGCGGCGCCCGCCCCACGCGTACAGGTCGCTGGAGCCGGACAGGCGGTAACCGAGGTCGCGGACGTCCCCCAGCGCGCCGCGCCAGAAGTCGCGCACGGCGTCGCGGTAGCGGTCGTTCCACTCGGTCCACAGCGGCGGGAACGCCCCCACCTGGTAGCCGCCGTTGCCCACGTCCCACGGCTCGGCGATCAGCTTGACCCGGCGCAGCACCGGATCCTGGGCGATCACCGCGAGGAACGGGGAGAGCATGTCCACGTCGTGCATCGAGCGCGCCAGCGCCGCCGCCAGGTCGAAGCGGAACCCGTCGACGCCCATCTCGGTCACCCAGTACCGCAGGGAGTCGGTGATCAGCCGCAGCACGTGCGGCTGCACCACGTGCAGGGTGTTGCCGCAGCCGGTGTAGTCGGCGTACCGGCGGGCGTCGGACTGGAGGCGGTAGTAGCCGCGGTTGTCGACGCCCCGCATGGACAGGGTCGGGCCCAGCTCGCCCGCTTCGGCGGTGTGGTTGTAGACGACGTCCAGGATCACCTCGATCCCGGCGTCGTGCAGGGCGCGCACCATCCGCTTGAACTCGCCGACCTGCTGCCCGGCGGTGCCGCTCGCCGCGTAGTCGGCGTGCGGGGCGAAGTAGCCGATCGAGTTGTAGCCCCAGTAGTTGTGCATCCCGCGCCGGAGCAGATGGTCCTCGTGCGCGAACTGGTGCACCGGCAGCAGCTCCACCGCAGTCACCCCCAGCCGCTTCAGGTGCTCGATCGCGGCGGGGTGGGCGAGACCGGCGTAGGTCCCGCGCAGCTCGGGCGGGATGCCGGGGTGCAGCTTGGTGAAGCCGCGCACGTGCAGTTCGTAGATGACGGAGTCGGCCCAGGGCGTCTTGGGACGCCGGTCGTCCATCCACTCGTCCTCGCCGCCCGGGAGATCGTCGTGGACGACGACCCCCTTGGGCACGAACGGCGCCGAGTCGCGTTCGTCGCGCACGGTGTCGGCGACGTGCTGCTGCGGCCAGTCCCGCATGTGGCCGTAGACCTCGGGCGGCAGCGCGAAGGTGCCGTCCACGGCACGGGCGTACGGGTCGAGCAGCAGCTTCGCGGCGTTCCAGCGGGCCCCCGTCCACGGGTCCCAGCGGCCGTGGACGCGGTAGCCGTACCGCTGGCCGGGACGCACCCCCGGCACGAAGCCGTGCCAGATCTCGTGGGTCAGCTCGGTCAGCCGGCACCGGGTCTCGTGCCCTGCCCCGTCGAAGAGGCAGAGCTCGACGGCCTCCGCCCCGCCCGCCCACAGGGCGAAGTTGGTACCGGCCACCCCGTCCGGGCCCACCCGGAACCGCGCGCCCAGCGGCATGGGCGCGCCGGGCCACACCGGGGGCGGCACGGCTCCGTCCGGGCCCCCCGCGGGGGCTCCGGACCGCGGCACACGGGTGGTGTTTCCCGATGCCCCGTCGTCCGCGCGCACCGGTCGTACCGGCTCCTGCACGGCTTCCTGCTCGGCTGCGCTCGACACTCCCGGCCTCCTGCGGCTCGTGGGGACGGGCAGAACGGGAGACGCGCGGCGTCCCGGCCGCGGCCTCCCGGTGAAGTCCTCCCCCCTGTTCTGCCCACCGGGAGGCCCACACTCACGTTTCCCCGGAGCGACCCTGGTCGTTGGGGGGTGCGTGACTCACACAGCGAAGAGAGCACGGACCGGTCCGGCCGCCGTGCTGACATGGGCAGGACTACTGGCGCTCGCGGCCGTACTGACCGGCTGCACCGGCCACATCCCCTTCGTCAACGGGAAGGCGCGCGCCCCCGAGGACGTGATCCGGATTCTCCCGGCGGACGGCGCGAAGAACGTCCCGGCCTCCACCCGCATGGAGGTGGAGGTCCCGGACGGGCACCTGGAGAGCGTCGAGGTGGCGCAGATCGAGGACGCCCGGAGCGGCCGGATCACCGGAAAGATCTCCGAGGACGGCCGCCGGTGGGCCCCCACCGGCGGTACCGGACGCCTCCGGCTCGCCGCGAAGTACAGCGTCGACGCGGTGGCGGTGGACGGGGCCGGGCGCAGGTCGGCCCGGCACACCACCTTCACCACGCTCGTCCCGGGGCACCACTTCATCGGCTACGTCAAACCGGAGCACCGCTCGACGGTCGGCACCGGGATGATCGTCTCCTTCGACTTCAGCAGCCCCGTCACCCACCGTGCCGCGGTACAGCGGGCCATCAAGGTCACCGCCGTCCCCGCCGTGGAGGTGTCCGGCCACTGGTTCGGCAAGGACCGGCTCGACTTCCGGCCGGAGAAGTACTGGAAGCCGGGCACGGTGGTCACCGTCGACATCGGGCTGCGGGACGTGGAGGGCTCACCCGGCGTGTACGGAAGCCAGAACAAGCGCGTCCGCTTCACCGTGGGCCGCTCCCAGATCTCCCTGGTCGACGCGGCCGAGCACACCATGGAGGTGCGCCGGGACGGCGAGCTCGTCAGTACCGTGCCGATCACCGCGGGGGCGCCGAAGACCACCACGTACAACGGGAAGATGGTGGTCAGCGAACTCCACGAGGTGACCCGGATGGACGGCCGGACGGTGGGCTTCGGCGGGGAGTACGACATCAAGGACGTGCCGCACGCCATCCGGCTCACCGAGTCCGGCACCTTCCTGCACGGCAACTACTGGGCGCCCGAGGAGACCTTCGGCTCCGAGAACGTCAGCCACGGCTGCATCGGGCTGAGGGACGAGAAGGGCGGCAGCGCTTCCGCGCCGGCCGGTTGGTTCTTCGACCGCACCCTCGTCGGCGACGTGGTGGAGGTCGTCAACTCCGACGACAGGACGGTCGCCCCGGACAACGGACTCAGTGGCTGGAACCTCGACTGGAAGAGGTGGAAAGCGGGTTCGGCCCTGCGCTGAGTCCTCGTGCCGGGACCTCGTCCCGGATCCCTCTCCGGGACGGGGGCGGGGCGGCTCCGTGAGCACCTCCGTACCCCCTGTCACCTGCGCATGTTCCGGGTGAACTTGGGACTGAACGGTGACATCCGCGGGACCTCCTCGCAAACGGCCGTGTGGTTTTCTTCTCGATAGGCGCGCATGTTCGACGCGCGGGGGTGTGCGGGGTCCGATCGGGCCAGGCCGCGCGAGGGGAGACAACCACGATGAGCGGAACAGCGATACGGGGACGTGCGGCCGGAACCGGCGGGGGAACGCGCGGGCGCCGGGGCCCCGGAATCCTCGCGCTGCTGCTCGGCGCACTGCTTCTGCTGGTGACGGCCTGCGGCGGAAGCGGTGCGGGCAGCGGCACCGGCGCCGGCGGCAAGGGCGGCAGCGGCAAGGTCGAGGACACGGCCGCCTCCGAGGCGGTCGTGACCGTGGCACCGGCCGACGGCGCCACCTCCGTGGAGACCAGCGGAGCGCTGAAGATATCCGCGACCAAGGGCAAGCTGACCTCGGTCAAGGTCGCCGACGCCCAGGGCGCCGAGGTGGAGGGCGCCCTCTCCGCGGACGCCACCAGCTGGACCCCGGAACGCCACCTCGCCGCGTCGACCAAGTACGCGGTGCACGCCATCGCCGAGGATTCCAAGGGCCGTCAGTCCGCCAAGGACACCACCTTCACCACGCTGGTCCCCAAGAACACCTTCATCGGGCAGTACACGCCGGAGAACGGTTCGACCGTCGGCGTCGGCATGCCGGTCTCCATCAACTTCACCCGGGGCATCACCGACCCGGCCGCCGTCGAGAAGGCCATCACGGTCAAGGCGGAGCCCAGCGTGCCGATCGAGGGCCACTGGTTCGGCAACGACCGCCTCGACTTCCGCCCCGAGAAGTACTGGGCCGCCGGCACGAAGGTGACGGTGGAGCTCAACCTCGACGGCGTGGAGGGACGGCCGGGCGTCTACGGCAAGCAGGCCAAGACCTTCAGTTTCACCATCGGCCGCAGCCAGGTCTCCACGGTCGACGCCTCCACCCACCGGATGGTCGTCGTCCGCGACGGCGAGAAGCTCAAGGACATCCCGATCTCGGCGGGCGCCCCGGCCACCACCACGTACAACGGTCAGATGGTCATCAGCGAGAAGCTCCGGGTGACCCGGATGAACGGGGACACGGTCGGCTTCGGCGGGGAGTACGACATCAAGGACGTGCCGCACGCGATGCGCCTGTCCACCTCGGGCACCTTCGTCCACGGCAACTACTGGGGCGGCTCCGGCATCTTCGGCACCACCAACACCAGCCACGGCTGCGTCGGGCTGCGGGACGTGCGCGGCGGCTACGACGGCAGCACCCCGGCCGGCTGGTTCTTCGACCAGTCGATCATCGGAGACGTCGTCGTCGTGAAGAACTCCAAGGACAAGACGATCGCCCCGGACAACGGCCTCAACGGCTGGAACATGGACTGGTCCGAGTGGATCAAGTGGATCCCGCCGTACGGAGGGGCCCGGCGCTGTGACCAACGGCACCGGGTCCCTCCGCGTTAGCGGCGGTTAACCTGCCTCCCATGACCGTAACCCTCGAAGTACGCGACAACGTCGGCACGATCCGGCT
>NZ_JBHWZJ010000030.1:0-38190 GCF_042728415.1 Streptomyces sp. NPDC060198
CCCCCGCGCTTTCTTCCGCGGGGGCGGACGGTGCCCGCGACCACGCGCCCACCTACGGACAACGACAGAGGCCCTCAGGATTTCTCCTGAGGGCCTCTGGCCTGCTGTGCACTCGGCAGGATTCGAACCTGCAACCTTCTGATCCGTAGTTGTATGCCACCCGTCCAGGGTGTCCAGGAGGTCCAGAAACCGTCCGGTGATTCCAGGTCAGCACTACTGAGTTCGTACCCTCACACACAGTCCGTGAGATGTGTGTGAGGGAAAGGGGGGTGCGTCCCTGGCCTAGAACGCCCCCCTCACCCTGCAGGAGAGACCGAGTCGACGTTGAGGGCCGTGGCAATTCGCGCCGCCGCCACCTCGGCACGCAGATCATCAACCTGCCGCCCCAGCTGGTGCAGCTCGCGGCGCTGAATCACTGCAGCAGCCGTCGCAATCAGTACAGCGGCCCCCGCAAGAGCCCTCGATGCCGACACGCGTCGTTCCCCCTAGTGTTTCAAGATCAACTCTTGCCATGAGTCTCGCGGGCTCCTGGGCCCCCCGGCGAGACCTTGCGTAATCCCGCTCGGCCGACGATCACGCCGATCGGTGGAACGCCCCCCTCATCCCCAGCCGGGATCCAGGACGGTTGCCACCGGGGCGTCAGTCTCAGTGGCAACCACGGCCGACCCCCACCCGGGATCGGCGACGACGACGGGCCGGTCCGGGGCAGCGGCTGCGGCCGACGCGCCGAGTGCACCAACGAGCAGCAGCAGCGAAAGGGCGCCGGTTCTGAGCAGGCGAGCGAGCATGGAGCATCCTCCAGAATTCGAACGTGGATCCGGGTGGATCACTCTGTGTACATTGCACGATTGCAATCAGATATGCCAGAGGTATTGGCGTACGGAAACTGGTCCATGCCAGAATCCGCATTCACGTGAAGGCTCAACCATTTGTGCGGAGAAAACGTGAACAGTGACGATCTTCCTCTGAGCGCGGCAGACCGGGCCGCTTACCAGGCAATCGCAGCTGGTCATCGGCCGGAGACCGATGTCAGCCGCCTCCTCGCAGTCGGCCTTGTGGCGGCGGATCCGTACAGCAGCGCGCATGATCGCTACATTGCACAGGATCCCCGACTTGCCGCCCGCCGCCTGATGAGCGAAGCGCAGCAGGCGGTAGCCGACTCGGTGGCGCGCATGACGCAGATCCCCGCCCTGGAGGAACTCGCGGCCGATTTTGACCCACACCGGTGGTACGGCGGCCCGGGCAGTGAGTTCCTCGGGAGTTCGGAGGAGATGAACGTACGAATCGGCGAGGTCCTGGCAGATGCCATGCATCAGAAGAACGCCGACATGCTCACTGCGCAACCAGGGGCCCCCGTCGACCGAGACCCTGGCGTGCAGCGTCTCGGCATAGAGCGCGCCCGTGGGGCACTGGAGGCGGGCGTCACCGTGCGTTCGATCTACAACGCGGCGGCCTACCACCACCCTCAATCCTGCGCCTACTTGGACGACGTCACTGCGGCCGGAGCCGAGGTCGTCACTCTTCAAGAAGAGTTCCCGCGCATGGTGATCGTGGGCGCCCACCTCTTCATCGACAACCTCGTCATGAGCACAACCGAGATGCATGCGGGCTGGCATGTGGTGGACCGGGCAGCCGTCTCCTGGGCCCGCGAGGTCTACAGGATGACCTGGGATCGCGGAACTCGCTGGCGAGCAGTGCGGGCATCCCCAAGCACGCTGACGGGCCGCCAGCGGGCGATCTTGCGCGCGCTGGAAGAAGGCCTCTCCCAGCAGAAAGCCGGGCCGGCCCTTGGTCTGGCAGAGCGCACAGTCACGAAAGAGTTGGCGGCAGCCCGAGCCGCCACCGGTGCGGAGTCCCTGTATCAGCTGATGGCATGGTGGGGCCGGGAAGGCGCGGAGGCGGAGTAAGCACGGGATCACCCGTACAGCGATGCCGCCACCTCCGCAGGTGTTGCAGATCGCGCGACATCGACCGGCACTGACCATTCCGCGCATCCGTTGAAATCCCTCAGCCGAACCGTTCCGGCCCGCTGGCCAAGCACGTACCCGACACATCCCGTACGTGTGTCCACCATGACCCGGCGGCCGGTCCGACTGCGCCAGTCGGGTTGGGACATACAAGCTCCTGGGCGCCAACGTGATCAAAAAGCGTCAGGGGTGACGCTGACAACGGTGCACACACGTCACACCGTTTGTCGAGTGCCCCGCCAGACACCCTCTCGGGTCTATGAACAGCGACGAGACCTTGGGGACCGCATCCGGATCCGGCGGTCACGCCTACGGGTCACGCAAGAGCGTCTCGCGGAGCTCACCGGCATAGACCGTCGCACGCTGCAACGGATCGAGCGCGGCGAGAGCGACCCGCGATACGGCCATCTGATCTTGATTGCGGACGCCCTCGGGTGCACCGTGGTCGAACTGCTCCTGGAGGAATGACCGCCCGCACCCCACCGTCGACGGCGGCAGGGTGCGGGCGGAGTGGGGGGTCAGGCCGTGCCCAGCCGGTCGCGCCGGCTTTTCTGGAGCCAGATCAGGTTCGCCAGAACGGGGTCCCGCTCGGCGGCCCGAGCCCACTCGGCCTCCGTCCTCGGCACCTGCGGGGTACGCGGTTTGGGGGTGCGGGCGGTCACCGGCGCACCTCCCGCCAGGCGAGAGAGAGACGCTCCTCCACCTCACACCCGAGCCCCCCTTTGCACGACCGGCAGTCGGCAGTGTGCAGTATCAGACGGCGGTACACGTCGTCGCCCGTGTCCGTCGAGTGCGTCGGGGGCGTCGGGGGCGTCGGCCGGGTCACCGGACCACCGCCGTCCTGGCCGTGAACGCAGCAGCCAGCGCGGCCGGGTCGACCAGGAGGCCACTCCCGTCCGGGGCCTGCAGCCAGTGCACGCCCGGCGGCTCCAGCCGGTCAGGTGCCGGCACCGCGAGCCAACAGGTATCGCCGAGCAGCTGGCTGCCGGGGAGGTCCGGCCACTCGGTGCTCGTCGGCACCAGGAAGTACACGACCTGGCCGACCGGGTCGTGCACGATCGGGCCAGAGACGGCCGCCGCCGCCGCGAGCCCGTCGTACCCATCGCATCGGACGGCGGACCAAAACCGACCGAGCGGCAGCAGCACCACCCCGGCCGACTTAAGCCACCGGTCCGCATGTTCGTGGTCGGGGTCGGCTCGGGCGAGCCAGGCTCCCGCAGGCGTGGACGTGGGCATAGATGATCCCCTCACTCTGGAGTGAGGGGATCATCGCGCACAGCTACCCACACTGCGCCCACAATCTGTGGGCATGATTCTTTCCGGAACCGCTTGACAGATCAGACGCCAGCCCACCGGGCAAGCGCTGCAACCGAGTCGTCGGACCGCCGGTCGAGTCGAACGAGGGCGGCCGTCGTCGTGCGGACGGTCGGGTGATACCTCGTGTGCGCTGGGCTGATCGCCCGGGCGGTCACCAGGTCGGCGAAAGCACCGGCCCGGTCGCCCTGCACCAACCTTGCCGCGGCGACGTCGATGTGGTGGTGGGACGCCCGCTCCTTCGCCAGGCCGCCGGGGAGCTCCCACTCGGTCCGGTCCTGCTCCGCTCCCCACTCGCGCAGCCGGGCCAGAGCCTGCTCAGTGTCTCCGGAGTCGATGAGCGCGGAGACCTCGTGGATGCGGGTGTTAGTGGGCCCGAACGACATCTCGTAGGCGTCGGAGTCACGGCCCAACATCACGGCGGCCATGCGCGCCTCGGCGAGCCGGGCGGCCGCGCGGTCGGGCCGGCCGTCCCTCGCTTCGAGCACGGCGAGCTTGAGCAGTATGGCCCCCTGGACGGCCAGCTGCTCCGCGGAGAGGGATGCCTCGGGGGCGAGTCGCTCGACCTCCTGGGCGAGCCCTTCGAGGAGACGGCGCGCGGAGCCGTACGCGGCCATCCGCACCATCGCCCCTGCTTTGAGGTACACGGCGGTGACCTGCATCAACGGGTCCCCGGCCTGGTCGGCAGCCCAGTGCACGCGCTCCACCGCGGTGAGGCTGAGATCGTGATAACCAAGCTTGTGCGCCAGGCTGTTGGTGGCCCGGTAGGCGCGGGCGAGCCACCAGAACGCCCGCTGCTTCTCTTCCCCCGACCGGGCACCGAGGGCGGTATGGGTGAGCTCGGCCAGGAGGCCGGGCAGTAGCGGCCCTATGCCGACGTACTGCCCGTCCTGCCTCATCTGCGAGACGTGGTCCATCTCGGCAGCGAGCACGGCCAACGGGCGGGGCGCGGTAAGCAAGTCGTCCGGGTCGGCGTAGGTGAGCAGGAGCCGGCGGAGCTCGGGGATCACGGCCTGGACGCCGTCCTCGGTCTCAGCGCCGTTGATGTACGGCTGTCCGGTGATGCGGTCCGGGCCCACGGAGAGGGCCCTGGCGATCTGGGCGATCAGCCCGGGGTTCGGCGTGCGGTCGCCGCTCTCCAATTTCTGGAGATAGCTCGGGCTGATCTTGACTCTCACTGCAAGCGCCCGGACCGTCAGCTGCCTGACCTTGCGCAACTCCCGGATCCGCTCGCCTACGTGCTGTGCGCTCATTCCTGCCCCCTGTGTGGGTCTCCGGCCTCCAGCGTACGTACGGCTCCCCGCTGCGTCGGGGTCTCATACGTAAACTCTCGGCGAAACGGCAGAAGCCGCCCCGCGCCGGCGCGGGGCCGGGGCGGGGCGGGTGTTCAGCGGGCGTCGCGGGCGGCGACCAACTCGGGGGCCATCGGTACGAGCGGCATCCCGGCGGCGCGGAGCCGCTCGTCCTGGACGCTGATGTGATCGAGCGCCAGGCCGAGGAGCCGGTCGGTGCGGTCGGCCCGGGTGCGGGCCTCGCGCTCCGCGTCCTCGAGGGACCGGAGCCGAGCGTGCAGTCCTGCCATCTGGTCCTGGAACCAGCGGTACATCTCGGGGCTGACCGTCCACGTGCCCTCGGGCTGCGGCGGCGCCAACGGCAGACCGTCGCCTACTTCCTGTTCCTTGATCCTGGTGCGGCCAAACCAGGTGCCGGCCACCGTGCCCAGCGTGGTGATCAGGAGAGCGAGCACGCCGAGCCAGCTGCTACTCGGGTCCATGGGTCACCACCACGGGCACGATCAGCCGCGGACGTGTCTTGTACGCCACGATGGCGATGAGGGCGGCGTGGGACGCCCACGGGGCCACTGCCCCCCACGCGGTTGCCGAGGTCCCTGACGCGCCGCCGAGGGCGTACGCAAGGGCCCAGAGCAGCGGCGGCGCCATCGCGGCCGCGATCCCGGGCAGGTCCCGCCCGGGCCGGGCGAGCGCGTAGGCCAGGGCGACGACGCCGGCCACGATCCAGGCCCACCCCCACACCGGCATCGGGGCCAGGCCGAGGAGCACCTGGATGCCGCGTACGGTCCCGTACCGCGGCTGCACGGTCAGGCTCGCGCCGTACGAGATCCAGGCGATGCCGGAGATAAGGAGGGCGGGGCCGCGCCCGCCGAGCCGGGCCCAGGCTCGGCGGGCGAGCGCGGCCCCCATCACGACAGGGCCCGCGATCCGCCCTCGAGGCCGGCCGGGTCCACCGGGTCGAGAACCGGCTCGAGCTCCGGGTACGACGGCGGCCGCGCCCACCCGAGTGCGAGCCCGGCGACGGTCTGCAGGACGGTGCCCTGCGCGCGCTGGCCGACGATCTCCAGGACCCGGAACAGGAGGTAGTACACGAGCACGGCCGCGAACGTCACGGCCCCGGTGACGGCCGCGGAGTCGATGTTGAACCCGGCCGATGCGGCGAGGGTGAGCAGCCACCCGGCGGCGACCGGGACGACGGTGCGCATGGTGGAGATGAACAGACCGGCGCTCATGCCGGCCCCCTTTCGGTTGGTGGGAGTCCGGCCGCAGCGCGGTCAGACGTTGGGCACGTGCAACTTCGCCCAGGAGTCGGGGCCCGGGTAGCCATCGGCGGCGTCGCCCGAGTAGCCGAGGGACCGCTGGAACGCGGCGTACGACTGGCGGTCCGCCTCGCCCCACGCGGGGCCGGGGCCGACCTTGTACCGGCCGCAGCCGACCGCTTTGAGGCGCTTGCCCATGGCGGTGATGATCGGGCTGGTACGCCCGGCCTTGAAGAAGCCGGCGCCGGGGAACGGCTCGTACGTCGGGGCCGTGGCGGGCTTCCCGGCACCTGCCGGGGCGGGGGTGATCGGCGGCTCGTCCTCGAGGCGGTCGGCGATCCGCCCGCGCATCGAGTCCATGGTGAAACCGCGGGGGTCGATCTTCCCGGGCTGCCACTCCAGGTGCCCGATCACCGACTGCTCGTCCCAGCCGTGCGCCCGGCAGATTGCCGCCGCCGCCCGCTCGATCGCCAGCAGCTGGGCGGCCGGCCACGGGTCCTTGCCGTCGCCGAGGTTGATGGCCTCGAAGCCGTAGAAGTGGGTGTTGCCGTCCGTGTCGGCCTCGTTGTCGGCGGGCAGGTCCGCCGCCTCGGCGATCACCGCGCGCAGCACGTCCCCGTCGCCGAGACCGGCGTGGTTGGCGCGGCCGTTGCCCACCAGGTGGACGGTGCCCTCCTTGTCGATCACCCCATGGCACAGCGGCCCGGGGAGCGCGGAGTGCCCGGCGTAGCAGAGCTCCACCGAGGTCGCGGTCCCCGCGGTCACGGTGTGATGGATCATCACGCCGTTGACCGGGCCCCACGCTCCGTGGCCCTCACGGTTGTTGGTGCGCCAGCTCTTGTACTCCACCACCTTCACGCCCTCGGCGCGGAGGGCTTTCAGCAGCTGGTCGGCAGACAGGGGCGCGGACATCAGCTGTCTCCCTTCACGACGCCGGATTCCTGCATCACGGTCAGAGCTTGGCTGCGTCCCCAGCTGATGCTGGCCTGGATGTCCGTGCCGACCGGCAGCAGAGCAGCAACGGCCGACTTCAACGTCTGGACCTTGTCGCGCAGCTCGTCGTCGGTCCAGGCGTCAACCTGTCCCGGGGTGAGGGCGTAGATCAGGGATATGCCGCCGTCGAGACTGGCGACGGCGACGGTGCACCGGTCGTACCCGGTGCCGTACTGCGGAGAGGTGATCATGGTCGTCCTTTCGTTCAGGGGTTACGAGATGGCGGTGGCGCCGGCGAACTCGGTGGCGGGGCCGACGTCCTCGGTGTGGATGTAGGCGACGTTCACGCTGCTGGCGTTGACGGTGACGAGGCCGGTGCCGGCGGCGCGGCTGATCGTGCAGGCGAGGACGGTGGTGATGTCGGCGGCCGCCGTGATCGCGATGATGTTCGCGAAGTAGAAAGCGATGTTCGCGGTCGAGGGCAACGCGAACCGAAAGCTGTCGAACATCAGTGACCCGCCGAGGGCGGCGCGTCGGACGCGCAGCTGGCAGTCCGTGTTGGCGACCGTGGCCACGGCCAGGCCCTTGAGGGTCAGCCGGTAGGCGCGGCCGGTGCGGAGGGTGACCGACGTGCTGGTCAGCCATACGGCCTCTGCTCCGGCGGCGTCGGCCGTGGCGTTCGTGGTGAGGGGGGTGTATCCGACCGTGAACGGGGCGCGAACGTTGGACTCGGATGCGATGAGCCGTTGGCCGGAGTACACGAGATCGGGCATGTGCGTCTCCTACAGGCTGTAGACGGTGGGGTCGGCGAGGCGGACGTCGGTGCCGGCGGTCTGTGCCTTGCGGACGCCGTTGACCGAGCGGACGACGGTCCAGGCCTGGGGGCTGGTAGTGCCGGTGATCGCGGTCACGCGCATGCGTTCTCCGCCGATCGCGACCTCGAACGGGAAGCTGCTCGGGTGTCCGCTCGAGGTGGCCCACCGCGTCCCGTCCGTGTAGGCGACCGACAGGGTGGTTGCCGTTGCGGTGGCGCCCGCGGCGAGCTGGGATCCTCCGGTGTCGTAGCGGCCGCGCAGCGGGTCGTCGTAGACGCCGACCGTCCAGGGCCGTGCCGGTGTGCAGCTGTACGTTGCGTCCCAGGTGAACGCGCCGTACTCCTCCTTGATGCCGCGCACGAGGCCGAGGGCGGGGTCGGGCGGCAGCCCGTCAGGCAGGTCGTTGATCTGCAGGACGTCGCAGAGGTCGAGGGCGAGCGCGGCCGGGATGAGACCGGGCGACCGGTGCAGTGCGATCCGGACCGCCGGGTATCTCGGCTCGGCGACGGTGCCGAGGTGGGCGAGCCATCCGGCAATGTGGTCGGTCTGCTCGTCCAGGCCGAGCGACAACTCGACAGAGTCTTCGTACACGCCGACGCCGCCCGACTCCGGCGGTTGCGTGGACAGCGGCCCGGACGTGACTTCCACCCGGCCGCTCGACCCGCCGCGCCGGGTGACGGTCACGTCGTTGCGGATGCGCTGGTCGTCGGGCGCCGGCCGCAGCCCGGGCGCCAGGTCGCCGGACGGGTAGCTGAGTACGAGCACCGGAGTCTGGTTGTACAGGCTGACGCGGTCGCGGTAGTGCAGCGCGAGGCGGTCGCGGTGCTCGGTCAGCATCCCGCCGTCACTGGCCTCGCACTCCCGCAGGAGCGCCAGGAGCTCGGCGGGGCGCTGCGGGCCCATCAGGGTTGAGGTCCGGGTCCGGTCGGCGTCCGTCCAGGACAGGGACAGCAGCCGGGATTCCTCGTCGGACAGGCGCCGCAGCCGGTCCAACGCAGGCTCTTTGTCCCACCCGGTCACCGCACCGGCGAACGCGGTCGACAGGGGCGTGCTGAACACGGCGACGTGCCCCACGGACATGCCGTCGAGCGCCGCGGCGTAGCCGTTGCCAGGTCCGCCGACGTTGCGCACGCGGCCGACCGTGCCCGTGATGCTGTTGCCGTAGTGTCCGCCGCGGCCGCCGACGTCGGTCCACACGATGTCGTACTGGACCGTCGTGCCGATCTGCTCCACGCTGAAGCTGACGGAGTTCCACTGCGCGAAGAGGTCCAGTCCGGTACCGATGTTGTTGGTGACGACGTCGGCGCCGGTGGCGTCCCGGCCGACGATGCGGCTACCGGTGGCGTTCGACTGGATGAGCCACTCTACGATCGTGCCGCCGGCGGCATTGATCCGCATGAACGTGTAGAGCGTTACGGGCGGGGTGTCGAGTTTGTACACCCATTCGACTCGCCACCCGGTCGGTGTCCCGGTCGGTGGGGGCACGGCTCCCGTGATCTGCGCGAGGGTGCCGCTTGAGCTCGCGAGGGCGGGCAGGGGGGCCGAGGAGAGAAGGCTGGTGACCGACGCCCATTTCGCTCCGGTGACCTGCAGTGGTCTCACGCCGGCCACGGGGCTCGCCGCTGAGGTGGCGTACTCGCCGTCCTCCATGGGCCAGTACGCGAGAAGGTTCGGGTCGCGGGGGATGCTGCGGCGGAGGGTGGAGCTCAGGGCGCGGCGGCCCTGCCCGAGGCGGCGCAGTACGCCAGCAGCGTCGATCGGGACCCACCGGTCGGACCCGGAGGTGTCCCACTCCTGCGGCCATGCGGTCACCTCGCCCGTGAACCGGTAGGACCGGTCGCTGATCGCCGTTCCGGTGAGCGTCCAGGGCCGCCCGGCCGTGTCCGTCCAGGAGGTGGCTCCGGGGGCGAGAGCGCGCACGGTGGGGGCGGCGACGACCGTTCCGCCGATGCCGGAGCGGACTTCGGCGCGGTGGACCTGGCCGCGCGCGGGGTCCCGGAACGACGTCGGCGGCCCGAGCCGCAGGGGGGCGGTGCTGTTGTAGATGCTGGTGGTTCCGGTCGTGGTCGGTGCGGTGATGAACGCCGTCCACGGCCCGTCGAGCGACGGCGCCCAGTACGCCGTCCATGTGAGGCCGCCGGAGCCGTTGTTGACGTCCAACGTCACTCGCAGCGCGGCGCGGCGCGGGAGGGCAGGGAGGGTGTACCCGTAGTAAATGCTGGTGGTGCCGTTGACGGTCCAGTCCCAGTACAGGATGCCGCCCTTGATCGAGAGGCACCACGATCGCTGGTTCGGCTCTCCCCACTTCCCGATGAGGGTCTGGCCGCGCGTCGCGTACCAGTCCACCGTGGCCTCCACGCGGACGTCGATGTCGCCGACGATGTCGAGCGCCGCAGTGTCCGGGGTGCTCGCGTACGCGCCGCTCGTGCCGACGAGCGGCAGGTACCGCTCGTCCTGCCGCACGCTGAACCGGATCGGGGTGTTGCGGCCGATCTTCCCGTAGTTGGGGCTCATGGGGTTGTCGGGGCTGTAGCGGCCGTGGCGGTTGTTCAGGGTGAGGGTCATCCGGGACGGGCCGGCGGTCGCCGACTCCGTCCGCGCGCCACGCTCGATCACGACGGGAGCTGTCTCCCGGGCGTCGGAGGTGATGTCGGTCCACTGACCGTCCACGAAGATCTCGGTGCGGCGGTCGATGTCGAGTGCCACGGGAACCTCTCTTATCTGGGGTCGCCGAACGCGTCTTGTACGTCGCCGAATCCGTCGATGCGGACGATCTCCTGCAGGGCGGTGCGCAGCGCGCTGCTGCCGCCGGACGCGTCGTATCTGACGCGGAGTTCCCCGGCCGTCCCGGCGGTCCGGCGTACGGACGGGGCCCGCACGTCCTGCGGGGTGTTGATGAGCGCCTCGAGCCGGGACAGCGGCAGGACGGCCTCGTCCTCGCGGCCCTCGCCGATCATGGCGAGGGTCGGCCCGGTCGTGATCCCGCCGTCCGCGAGGTACGGAATGTTGGGGGTGCCGAGAGTGAGGCTCGGGACGTGGATGCCCGCGATGGACCCGCCGCCGATGGTGAAGCTGAGCCCGTTCCATCCGGCGATCAGGCCGTTGACCATGCGCCGGAAGCTGGCCAGGATGCCGTCCCACATGCCGGAGGCTGCGGATCGGATGCGGCCTGGCATGCCGCTGACCCAGGCCACCGCGGCACCGAGCCACCCGCCGACCATGCCGGGGATACGGCCCAGGAAGTTCACGGCGTCCATCACGCCGCTGACGGCCGACACCGTCTTGCCGGTGATCCACGACCACGCGACGTTCCACACGGCCCGGGCCAGGTTCATGCCCGCGCTGATCTTGCCGGTCACCGCGTCCGTCGCGCCGCCGACCTGGTCCTCGATCCACCCCCAGGCGGTGGCGGTGGCGCCCGCGAGCTCGTCCCAGTAGGCGATGACCAGCACGACCACGGCGATCAGCGCGATGATCCCGAGGACGATCCACGTCACCGGGTTCGCGGCCATCGCGGCGTTCACCGCCCAGACGGCGATGGCGAACACCCCGAACGCGGCCGCCAGGACCAGGACGATCGGAACCGCGAGCTTCATCAGGCCCTGGTGCTGGGCCAGGAAACCCGACGCGGCGAGGAGCACCGGGAGGAGCGCCTCGCCGAGGCCGGTGGACAGGGTCCGCATCGCGGCGTCCATCTGCTGGGCCGGGTCCGCCTTCATGTTGTCCACCAGGCGTTGCGAGGCGCCGGCGGCGTCGTCCATGCCGGACGTCGCGGCGGCCGTCGCCGGGTCCATCGCCCAGAGCGCCGACGCCCCTTCACCGGCCATGTCGCCGAACAGGGCCACGCCCAGCTCGGCCTGCTTCGCCGGGTTCTTCACGCCGCGCAGGGCTTCGATGGTCTGCTGCAGGGCGGCCTTGGCCGGTTCCCCGCCCTTGTGGATGTCGGCGAGCATCTTCGACGCGGGCAGGCCCATCGCCTTGAGGGCGTCGGACGCGCGCTTGGTCTCCTCCGACGTGATGCGCGCGAACTCGTGCAGCACATCGCCTGCTTGGTCGATGTCGCGGCCGCCGGCCTTGACGTACTGCGACATCATGCCCATCGCGGTCTTGCCGTCCAGGCCGATCCGCGCCCAGTGCTTGCCGTACTCGTTGACGGTCGCCGGGATGTCCTCGAGCATCTGCTTGGGCAGGGACTGGGCGGCGGCCGCCAGGACGTCGAATGCCTCGGTGCCGTCCTTCGCCAGCCCGTTGTGGATCATGGCGCCCGCTGCCTGTGAGGCGTCGGCGACGTCGATCTCCATGCGCGTCGCGAGAGCCAGGGCCGACTCGCTCATGGACTCCAGCTCGGCGTTGGTGAAATCGCCGAGCTCGCCCATCGAGGAGACGACGGCGCTCGTCGCGTTGGCGACGTCCTCGAGGGACTCGCCGAACCCGTCCGCGTAGACGTCCCCGGCGATCGTCCCGGCACGGTCCGCTTCGGCCTCGGTGAGGCCGAGCGAGTCGCGCATGATGGCCCGGGCGTCGGCCAGGTCCATGGCGGCGCTGAACCCCATCGCGAGGGCGCCGCCCGCGGCCGCCCCGGCGAGGGCCGCCGGGCCGGCCATCTTGTCGAGCTTGCTGGTCACCTGATCGGTGCCCTCGTCCACACCGGAGGAGTCCACCCCGATGCGGACGAGGAGCTCGTCCAGAATGGTCATCGTCGCCTCCTCGTCACGGTGTCGTCACGCTGCTCGAACCCGGCTTGCAAGCCCTTGATCGCGGCGAGGAGTTCGCGCCCTGTCTTACGCGGGCGCGACCATTCGATGATGTGGTCCCGCAGGCGCGGGACCTTGCCCTTCTTCATGTGAGGGGCGGCGACGTCCATGCCGAGGCGGCCGAAGAGGAGATCCAGCCGCTTCGGCGTGATCGGCCCGTACAGCCGCTGGTAGGCCAGAAGCCGAATAATCTCCTCGTGCGTGAACTTCTCCAGGACCTCACCCGGGGGGATGCGGAACGCTACGGCGAGGTCGTACTGGATCCTCAGCTCTGGCCGGCGCCGAAATCCTCCTCGGCCGCCTTCACCTGCTGCGTGAAGTCGCGGTCCTCGTCGGAGAGGTGACGCACCAGAACGAACAGCCCACCGACGATGCCGGCGCTCCTCTTGCTGAGGATGGAGATGCCCTCGGCCAGGTCCGGGAAGACGAGCTCCCCGGTCTCCTGGTCGCGGAGCGCCTTGGCGACGATCTCCGCCTTGCGGGACTTGATCGTCACCTCCACGCCGGACCCCTGGTCGTGGCGGGTCATCTTGGAGAGCTTGTTGTGGTAGTTCTCCCAGTCGCCGGAGGGCAGGCCGGTGACGCGGAACCGGGCGCCGGGCGCCCACTCGGGAATCTCCACGTCGTCCTGGTGACGGACGTCGGACGCCTGCCGGATGAGGTCCTTCAGCGATGCCATGTGCGCGTCTCTCCTGTCAGCCGGTCGGGGTAAGGGTCGGCTTGCCGCTGACCTTGAACGTGGCGGTGCGCTCGGCCTTGTCGTCGGTGGGGAACTCGTCGCCGAGGTCGGTGATCAGCGCGGCGAACTCCCAGGTGTGTTCGTCGGGTTCGCCCGGCAGCAGTACGACCTGGTAGTTGCGCAGGTCGTCCTCCTCGAAGTCGGCGTCCAGCGCCGTGTGCGAGGGAGATCCGGGGTCGTAGTTGATGGTGATCTCGACCTCCCCGCCGTCCTTGAGGCCCTTGATGAACTCGCGGTACTTGTTCGGGGAGTCGTGGGAGGTGACCTCGATCGCCTCGCGGGACCTGCTGGGGCCGCTGATGTCCGAGACGTTCGCGATCGTGGTGTAGCTGCCGGACCCGGTGGAGTCCCGCCGGAACTGCGTCCCGAATGCGTCCGTACCTGGCACGTCAGGCTCCCAACTTGATGCAGGCGACCGTGACCGAGGTGACGGCGTCGTAGGTGATCGAGGCCCGGTCAGTGGCACCCCGGAAGAGGCCCGTGAGCGGGATGAGCCCCGTTTTTCCGGCGGGGACGACGAGCGTCGCGTCCGCGATGGCGTGACCGGACACGGTGCCCGGCGTCGCGATCGTCGCGGTGCGCGCGGACGCGCCGCCGTTGATCACGGCCAGGAACAGGCCGTTGCCGGTGGGCGTGGTGTCGCCGAGCGCGGTGGCGGCGACGGCCGCCCCGGCCAGGTCGGGGAGACCGCCGAGGGTGGCGACGGTCGTGGCAACAAGTGCTGCCATCGGGACTCCTCTACGTGGGTGGTGGCTGTTCGGTGATGACCCGGTACCGGAGCACGACGTGCCGGATGTTCCCGGGCGGCTCCGGGTCGGTGAGGGTCTGGCTGTACTCGTGCCGGGTGGAAACGTGGTCCAGGCCGTCGAGGACGAGCGGCCGATGGTCCAGCAGCGCCGTGACCCGGGCGGCGACCGTGAGCCCCTCGGTGTGCCCGCGCGCCTGCGTCCACACGTGCAGCGTGATGACGGTCTGACGCCCGTACCGGTCATGGGAGTTGTCCGGCGTCTCGATCGCCTCGCCGATCACGACGAACGGGTAGTCGGCCGTTTCGGGCAGGTAGTCGTAGACCCCGGCGATCAGCGCCCCGAGCGGCTCGTCCCCGGTCAGGACGGCGTACACGGCCCGCTGGATCGGCAGCATCGTCTCGGGCGCGGAGGGTGTCACCGCAGGGCCTCGCGGACCTCGTCGGTCAACCGCGCCCGGTAGCGGTGGCGCTCCGCCTCGAGCGCCGGGCCGAGGGAGGGCTGCGCCGGTGCGCGGCGGGTGCCTACCTCCACGAACCGGCTGTAATACTCCTCGGCCTCGTGCCAGCCGACCGTGGCGGAGAACCCGTCGTCGGCCGGCCGCGCGTCCACCTTTTCCTCGAGGTTGTTCGTGTCCTTCGCGACGTCGCGCTTGGTGTCGGCCTTGACCGCCTCGGACGACTCCGTCACAGCCCGGCGGATCGCGTCGAGGATCCCGCTGTCGACGTCCTCCAGCTGCTGCCGCAGCCGGGCGATCCCCAGGATCTCCACGGTCATTCCGCGCCGCGCCACGACGACGTCACCTCTTCCGCAGGAGCTTGCGGATCTCGTGGAGCTCTCCTGCCATGGCGAGGACCGCCCACACGAGACGCTCTGCCGCGGACCCGGCGTCGGTGTCCTCGGCCTTCTGGCGGCACTCCAGCGGATCGGACGGGAGCGGCGGGGCGGTCAGGGGCTCGGGCATCAGGTGCCTCCTTGCTTCTGGATGAGTTCGCAGTCGGCACGCCGGTAACGGGGGCCGGACGGTTCGACCTCGGCAATCACCCGGTACGTGCGGCCGTCCGCGCGCAGCTCGTCGCGGCGCTGGACGTCCGCGGTCGGCAGGACGTAGACGGAATGGGTGAGCCGGGCCCCGGACTGCTGGGCGATGGTGACCGCCGAGGCTGACGCCTGGTCCACCTTGGCCCCGACCGAGGCCTGCAGGACCCAGGTCGACGTCTGGCCCCCGGCACCGTCCGGAACGGTGGTCTCCCGCCAGACCTGCAGCGTCCGGTTCAGCCACCGGCCAATCACGTACGGGCCCGGTAGGCGCCGAGCGTGCGCCGGTCGGCGGCGGTGAGCTCCATCCCGAGCGCGTCGGCCGCCCACCCCTTGGAGTGGTCGCCCAGCGCCTCGGAGGTGAGCCGCTCCGGGTTGGACCAGCCGCCGGCCGCCAGGCGCAGGGCGAGCCGCTTGAGGCCCGGCGGGATGGTCGTGTACCCGGCGGTGTACGTGACTTCCACGGCCCGTTGGTGGGTGGGCCAGTCGGTGCGGCGCCGGTGAAGGATGCCGGCCGCCGACCACGTGTATCCCTCGCCGGGGCCGTGGACGAGGTCCTCGTCGGTCTCGGTGAGCGTGACCGTGGCGACGGCGGTCACGGGCCACCGGGGCAGGATCAGCCGCCGGGATCCGGTGGCCCCCTGGAACCGGGAGTCGTCCGCGGTCGGGCCGTCCAGGATGACGGTGTCCTCGGACGACTCGAGGGCCTGGCCGGTCTCTTCCTCGATCACCCCGTGGGCGAGCTCGATGAGGAGTTCGGCGGTCGCCGTGTCGTCCGGCGTGAACGCCTCTTCGCGCAGGAAGCGCCGGAGCTCGTCCGGCGTCGCGTACGCCATCAGTCGTCGTCCGCGTCGCGGCGCTGCTCGACCTCGGCGAGGACCAGGCGCAGGACGTCGGTCTTGAGGGTGGCGTCCCCGAGGTCGATGTCGTGCGCGGCCGCGTAGGCGCGCAGCTGCTCGAGGGTCCGCCGCTCCAGCGGCTTCTCTGCGTCCGTGTCCGCGTCGGCGGCGGTGCGGGGCGGGGCGTCGGCGTAGACGCCGTATCCGCCCTTGACCAGGGCGGCCGCCTCGGCGACGCCGAAATCCGCCGTGTCGCCGGCGGCCACGGTGCGTTCGGGTCCCGCGTACAGGGACCGCATCGTCACGCGCATGAGCTGTACCCCTTCCTCTACTTGGGGGCGACGCGCGGCGAGCCGCGCAGGATCAGGGCGCTGCAGGGCAGGACCGGCGTCGTGCCGGACACCGTCTTGATGACGACGCGGAGGTAGCGCTTGCGGCCGCGGTAGCCGATCTCGTACGTGGCGACGTCGTTGGCCGTGGTGATGACCGGGGCCGCGCCGTCGAGGTCGGCGGCCGGGACGGCGGTGAAGTCGCCCGGCGTGGTGGTGTTCGACTCCTGGACCTCGAACGTGAACGACGGCGTCGTGCCGGTCGCGGTGCCGGTGTCGATGAGGACCGAGGCGCGGTGGAAGTTCGCCAGGTCGACGGCGGCCCCGTCGATCGCGGCACTCTGCGCGGCAGGCGCCAGGGACTGAGCGGGTGAGATGTTGGCCTTGAGGTCGCGGCTCATGCCGGACCCCCCTTCTGTCGGTGGTGGAGTGGGACCGGCCGGTCAGACGCCGCACTTGAGGCGGACGAAGGCCTCGGCGAGGACCGGCATGGCGTCGCCCTCCTGGCGGCCGATGAACCCGACCTGGTTCGTCTCGGCGTACAGCTCCACCAGCCGCTGGATCTCGAGGGTCAGGGACTCCGCGATCCAGTAGTAGGAGAAGTCGCCGATCATGCCGGAGTACAGGCCGTCCGTGAACGTGTTCGGCGCCCACTCGCTCGCGATGAAAGGCACGTCGAGGATCTTGTCGGGCTGGTCGGCGGCGAGGCCGGGCTGCCACACGTACACCCCGTCGCCGGTCTTGATCTTCCGGATCTCGCGCAGCCCGTCGCGGTGGAACAGCCACCGCGCCTTGTTCATGTAGGCGGTCTTGAGGGCGTACTTGGCGTTGATGAGGCCGTCGCCGGTGAAGCCGGTCGCCAAGCCGGTCGCGATGTCGCGGCCCACCGGGATGCCGTCCGGCGAGGCGGTGAACAGTCCGAGCGGCTTCTTGTTGCCGTCGCCGGTCATGTACGCCTTCTCCTGCGTCACGCCGAACTTGTAGGCGATCCGGTCGCGGACGATGGTCTCCGCCGAACCGGAGGTGAGGCGCAGCAGCGTGCGGCTGATCTTGACCCGCTTCGCCATGGGGTTCGGGGACAGCTCGCGCCGGCCGAAGCGGAGCGCGTCGTCCTGGCTGCCGGTGCCGATCTCGGTGGTCCACTCGGCGTCGCCGAGGTCGGTGTCCAGGGTCGGCACGCCGAGAGAGGCCGCGGTGGTGAGCTTCTGGACGGTGGCGAGGCCGCGCAGCGGGACCTCGTCGTCCACGGCCTGGATCAGCTGGTTGATCCACTGGACCGGCGGGACGAGGTAGCCGCCCTCGGGGTCGCTGCCCGCGTTCAGGGCGCGGGCCTGGGCGTCGGTGAGGGCGCCACGGCCGCCGAGGATGTACGTGCGCAGGGCGCCCATCGCGGCCTCGTCGCGGCCGGTGCCCTGCCCGCCGCGCTCGAGGTCCTCGTCGGCGGCCTGGCGCTCGTTCTCGCGCAGCCGCTCGGACCGCTCGATCGTGGCGTCGATGCCGTCGCGCTCGTCCATCAGCTTGTCGAAGGAGGCGTTTTCCTCGGCGGTCATGGAGCGGCCGGCCTTGGTGGCCTCGTCCATGATGGCTGCGGCTTCGGCGCCCAGCGTGGTGCGCTTGGCGCGCAGCTCTCGCAGGTTCATCGGGGTTCCTCTCGGGGTGTGGCTGTGCCCCGCGCGGCTGCGCGGCGCGGGGTGGTCAGATTCCGGCGAGGCGCCGGAGGCGGGCGTGGTCGACGGCGGGCGCCTGGCGCTCGTCGTCCTCGATCACGTACTCGCCCTCGTCGGTTCCGCCGGCGGCGGCGAGGAGCTCCTCAAGCGCGGTGGCAGCGTTCTGGACGAGCGTCAAATTCTTCTTGGACAGGACTGCACCGGCCCGGACGAGGTCGCTGGACTGCAGGTCGCCGAGCGCGCGGGCGAGGTCGAGTTCGCGGCCGGCCTCCACGACGGCGTTCGGGTCCATGGGGAGCGGGACGGCGCTCACCTCGAACAGCTCCCACCCGTCCGGGACTCCGTCCTCGCCGACGCCCCAGACGTCGAACCCGATGGAGAACGCGTTGAGGTAGCGGTGGCGGTACTTCCGCTCCACGGTGCGGGCGAACTCGTCCTCCTGGTCGAAGGTGATGTCCATCAACAGGCGGTCGCCGTCGATCCACGTCTTGTCGGACCGGCCGATCGGCAGACCGTCCCGGCCCCAGTAGGAATGGCCGTAGCCGACCACCGGGTTGCCCTCGAACCGGGCGAGGTCGGCGCCGTCCATGGTGAGGTTCAGGCCGTCGCCCTTGCGGCCGGCGGTCGCCGCGATGATCCGCAGCGGCCCGGCCGCCGTGTCGGCGGCGGCGTCGGTGTCGTCGCGCAGCACGTAGCCGCGCAGGTAGCGCCGCGTCATCGGCTCCTCCTGGATTCTCTGGTCATACGGGCACCACCTGGCAGAGGCACCCGGCGTGGACAGGGGGGTGGAAAGTGTTCCGTTTCGCGGTCAACTTCTCGCCGTCCTCGTCGCCGTCGATCTCGTCGCCCTTGGCCACGAACGGATCGCGGATCGCGCGGATCGCGCCGTCCAACTTGGTGCAGTACGGGCAGTGCTGCGAGCCCTGCGCCACCCACTGGACCTGCTTCACCCCGGCCGCGATCCACGTCTCGCGGGCGGCCGCGTTCGGCAGCTGGTTGGCCTGCCACCGGGCGACCTTGTCGGCCTTCTCGTCCTGCCACTTCGCCAGGCGCCCGAGGACGTCGGCCACGATCGCCTCGGGTGTGTCCGCCTTCTCAGCCGCGTTCCGCAACTGGCCGAACGATGACGCGACTTGGTAGGCGGCGTGGGCCAGGGCGTAGGCGCGGGCCCACACCGACAGGTCGACGTCGTCCTCGTGCCCGACGTCCTCGGCCGCGTTCACCGCGACGTCGGCGGCGAACGTGGTGAACAGCGGCACCCAGAGCGCGGTGAGGCGTTCCATGACCGGGCCGTCGTCCGCGTACAGCGCACCGAGCCCGGTCAGGAACCCGGACAGGCCCCGGGCCGCGGACCGGCCGGACTCCGGCTCGAGGTGCTGGCGCACCAGGGCCTTGACCCGCTTCACCTCGAGGGCGAGGACCTCGTTCACGGAGTCCTCGATCAGCGGCCCGTACTGCTCGCCGAGCGAGGCCCGCAGCGCACTGCCACGGCCCCGCAGGATCCGCGCGGTGCGGCCGGCCGCCGACTCGATCGCCGGTACGGCGCTGCGACCGGCAGGCACCATGTTGAGCGGGACGAGGTAGGCGTCCCCGCCGTCCACCGGGTTCAGGTTCTCCCTGTCCCTGACGTCGTTCGCGGACAGCCATCCCCACTGGCGGCCGACCGCGTACGCCTGGTACCGCGTCAGAGTGTCGCCGCGCAGGAGGTTGTCCACCAGGTGCTCGGCGTAGAACTGGCGCCGCTCCTCCGGCAGCAGCAGCTGCGTCAGGATCGCTTGTTCCCAGCGCACGAGCCAGATGTTCAACGCGCTCTGGATGTAGTCGAGTTGTTGCTGTTCGATGTTGGAGAACGTCGCCCGTTCCAGGTCGTTGATCTTGTGGGACGGGATGCGGAGCCACCGGGCGATCTCGGTCACCTGCATGCGCCGCGTCTCAAGGAACTGGGCGTTGTCGTTGGGGATGCCGACCTGCGTCCAGGTCACGCCCTCCTCGAGGATCGCGACGCGGTGCGCGCGGTCGATGCCCCGGTGGATGTTCTCCCAGTCGTCCGCCATGCGCCGGCGCGCCTCGGGCGACAGGTTCGAGGGGTGGGAGAGGGCGCCGCCCGGGGCGCCGCCGTTCGAGAAGAATTTGGCGCCGTAGTGCTCGGTGGCCAGGCCGAGGCCGATGCTGTTCGCGGCGTGTTCCACGATGCTGTAGCCGCGGACGCCGTCGAACCCCAGCCCGGCGATGTGCAGGACCTCGTCGTCCAGGAGCGTCGCCCGGATCCCGTTGACCTCGTCGCGGTACTGGTAGACCCGGCGGAACGCACCGGGCCCGGTCCGGCGGACGTAGATCCGCAGCCGGTCGGGGCGCAGCGGCCAGATCTCCTCGATCATCCCGGTGCGCGGGTTCGTGACGAGCTGGGCGACGCCGTTGCCCCACGTGAGCGCGTGGCCCTGCAGGGTCTCGCGCAGCTGCACCGACGTCATCATCGGGTTGGGCTGGTCGTGCAGCAGCCCGTACAGCGGGTGCGCGTCGGCCCGCCGCTTGCCCCGGGTAGGGAGCCGTTCGTACAGGTGGAGCGGGAGACCGGCGAGGTCCTCGGACAGGACCCGCACCCCGGCAAAGAACGGGGAGTAGGTGAGGGCGGTGTCCTGGTCGACGCGGATGCCGGCGCTGTTCGCCGACCCGCCAGAGAACCACTCCTCCACCCACTTCTCAGGGGTGGCGATCCCCGAGAGCGGGCCCGACGTCGCGCGGGCGACGGAGCGCAGGAATCCCATGTCAGCCGCCTCCCTTCCTGGCCTCGATCAGCTCGGCCGTACGGGCGGCGCGCTCGGCGATCGCGGCGCCGGTGAGGCCGAGGGCCAGGAGCACCGTCCCGGCCACGGCGATGCCGAGCCACGGGGCGAGGAGCCCGAGCCCCACGCCGATGCCCACAACGCCGATCAGGGCGAGGACGTCCCAGCGGTCCACCCGCTACCTCCTGTGCTGTCACAGGGACATGCCCTGCGACTCGTAGACGGACGGTTTGGGCAGGCCGCGCATGCCGCCGTCGATGGCGAACAGCAGCGAGGGCATGCCGTCGATGCGCTTGCCGGTCTTCCCGCGGTCGGGCTTCACCGGGCGGATGCGGTCGGGGTCGTCCCGAGGTGACTTGCACTCGAGGTTGTCGGCCATCCACCGGGCGACCGGGTTGCCGTAGTGGGCGTACTCCCGGGCCTTGAGGCCGCGCATGAACTCCGCCATGGGCGGCGTCATCCTCGAGTACGTGGTGTCCGACTCCACCGTCTTGAGGCGGGTTCGTTTCTCGATCTCCTGCCGGACGGGCTCGCCGCACCACTTGTCGTACGTGATGTCCACGATCCGGTGCAGCTGGTGGTCGGTCTCGATGTCGTCGTAGATCGTGTCGTAGTCGATCGTGTCGCCGTCGGTGAGCGTGATCCACCCGTCCCGCGCCCACTCGCTGAACTGCCCGCCGGTGTGCTCGTCCAGGTGGTCGGCGATGGACTCCGGCGCCCAGAACCGCCAGATGATCGACCCGTCCGGGAACAGCATCGTCCAGGCGGTCAGGTCGAGCTTGGACGACAGGTCGAGACCGGCCCAGCAGCGTTGCCCCTCGAGGCGGCCGGCGATCCACCCCGGGTGCGGGGCGACCTCGCGTGCGTTCATGTCCCAGAGGTCCATGGCGATCCACCGCGTCGTCTGAGACACGCGCTGGTTCAGCCGGAACTGGCGGAACCCGTTCTCCTTGGACAGCTGCGTGCGGGCCTCTTCGGCGTCCTCGCGCAGCGACTGGACCGACAGGAAGTCACCGAGACCCGGGTTCGGCCAGGCCCAGTTCCGTTCGTCCCACGGGTCGATGGACACCGGGAGCTCGGGCCGTGCGGGGAACAGCCGCCACAGCCGTTCGAGTTCATCGACCGTGCGCGGCATCTTCCGCACGAACGCGAAGTGGTGCGGCGCCCTCGCCGGGTCCTCCATGACCCGGTCGGCCTCGTCGATGAACTCCGCGCCGAACGACGCCTGGTCAGACGTCTCGGTCGTGATCGCCAACATGAGCGCCTGAGTGCGCGCACCGGTCGCCGTGGTCATCGCTTTCCACAGCGAGTCGTCCGGCTGCGAGAGGACCTCGTCCAGGATGAAGCAGTGCGGCGAGTGGCCAAGCTCGGCGTCCGCGTCCGAGGGAATGACCTCGTAGTGACTGCCCTTCTCCTCGTCCACCAGGCGGCGCGCGTTCTTGATGTGCGTGAGCCGCGCCGCGAGGACCGGGGACTTCTTCATCATCTTGGTGGCCGGCTCGAACACCTTGCCTGCCTGGCGGGTGTTCTTCGCCGCGCCGTAGATCTCGGCGGACTCCTCGCCGTCGCCGACGAGCATGTAGAGCGCGATCCCGGACAGGAGCGCGGACTTGCCGTTCTTGCGGCCCATGACGACCGTCGCCCGGGTGTACCGGCGTACGTACCGGCCCCACTGGTCGGACCAGATGACCTCGCCGAACAGCGGCCGGATGATCTCGTGTTCCTGCCACGGGGCGAGCACGAACCTCGTGTTCGCCATGGCGCCGGCCGGGTGGACCAGGAGCTCGGCGAAGAACTTCACGACCCGGTCGGCGCGCGGCTCGCAGTAGTGCGCGCCCACGCGGGCGCACGTCTTGCCGTCCAGGGTGTACCCGCAGCGGCCGCCCTTGCGCGACCGCGGCCGCCACCGCTTGTGGTGGTCGATGCGCACCGTACGGCGGCGCTTGGCCGGGGGCCGCACGGACGCCTTGCTCCGGGCCGGGCGGGTCGTGGTGCGGGTGGCCATACGCCCTCCCCACCATCACGACAACAGCCGCTCCGGTCCCGCGCCGGCGCCCTGCGGCTCGATCTTCAGCTGTGCCCGGTCGGACGGCGTCAGGCCGAACCGGGCCCCGTACCGCTGCACCTGGGCGTCGGCGGAGTCGAGCGCCATGAGCCACGGATTTTTGCCCTGCCGGTGCCCGGTCAGGTCACCGTTCTTGTTGAACACCGGGAGCTCCACCACGGCGCCCTCCTCGGCGACGTGCGCGGCCGCGTCCCGCCGGCGGGCGACGGCGTCGCACCAGTTGGCGTACGCCTCCACGTCCCACGGCGTCATCACGCCTTTGGCGACCAGGTCGTCCACCAGGGCGTCCCAGACCTCGAGAGCATCGGCACTCAGCCAGTCTGGGGCGACGATGTCGCCCTGCCCGGGCTGCGGCTCGTCGGTGTTGATCCGGTCCTTGCGGTCGCCGTGCAGCACGCGCAGCGCGGTCGGCTTCCCGGCCGGCCCCGACCTCCCCATGATCATCTCCAATCACGTTGTGTCACGACGGGCGGCCCGGTACGGCGGATCGGCGAACCTGTCAGCGCGAGAGAGGGCTCCCCCCCGCGTTCCGCGGGGCCCCGTGGCAGCGATCCGAGGCCCCCTACCCCGTCACGCTCAGTACTCCGGGCCCTTGCGCGCCCATCCGCCGGGCTGATGCTGCGCCGTCTCGGAGGAGTGGCAGGGGTGGCAGAGGCCGCGGCCCCGGCGGGGGTCGTGCTCGTCCAGGCCCCGGGCCACGAGCTCCTTCTTGGAGAGGGGCCAGTGGTCCGCGTGCACGGCCGGCGCCTGGCGGCACAGCACGCACACGGTGTCCCGGGCCAGCACGCCGGCGCGGAACCTGCTCTCGTGCTCGCGCCCGTACCCCTGCGCGGCCGCCGAGGCACGGGGACGGGGCCGGGCGCAGCGTTGGCACTTCCCCGACCCGGGGACCGGGACGCCGCTGCAGCCGCCCGTCGTGCACCGCCGCGGCGCTCGGGTGGGCATCAGGACTCCGGGATACCGACGAGGCGCAGCGCGCGTGCCCGGGTTGCGAGTTCGGCGCGGGCGACGTCGGCGAGGCGGTAGGTGCGGGTACGTCCGTCGTCGGCGAGGCCGGTGGCGGTGAGGTGTCCGCGGGCGGCCCATTGGCGGATGGTGGCGGGGCGGATGTGGGCGGCGCCGGCGGTGAGGGTCTGGCGGGCGCGGTCGGCGTGTGCGGCAGCCTGGGCGGCAGTGAGGTGGTCGATGTCCACGGGCCTCCCTCGGAACGCAGAAGAGCCCCTGACGGCCGGTCAGGGGCTCTGTAGGCATGCGTGTGGTGCTGGCGCCATTGTGACGCTAGGTGTCGATCTTGTCCAGCGTGATGCTCTCGTCAGTCCCGGCGGCCCATGGACTTGATGCGGCCGAGGCGGGCGTGGACAACGCCAACGGCGGCGACGGCCGCCCGGGTAGCGGTCTGCGCGGCGGCGATCTCGGCGTACAGCGACCGGAGCTCCGTCCCGGTGTCGGCCCCGGGCACCATCACCTCCTGGTCGTGCGAGGCGATCAGGTAGTTCACGTCGCCGAGGAGGTCAGGCAGGCGCTGCATCAGGGTGACGAGGTGTCCGACGACGCGGTAGGCGTGGGCCGGCCTCTCCCACCCCTCCGCGTCCGCCTCGTCGGTGCAGCGCGCGAGGTGGCGCAGGGCGTCGGCGGCGGCGTCGGCGTAGAGCCAGGGCCGGGTATCCATCAGGATGCCGCCGTACGAGGCGCGGTCGGGTTCCGGGGTGCCGGTCATGGCGTCATTCTCCGGCCGTGGAAGTTGTGGTGCGCAGGGTCAACCCGGCGGCCGCGGCCCGTGCGTAAGACAGATCGTCGGTAAGGAACGCTGCGCGTACTCGCGCACGGCGGAGGTAGTCCCGGACGCTCAGTACCTGCGCGTCCAGGGCGAGGGTGCCGTCCATGCACGCGTACTGCCCCGCTGCGTGTTGCTCATACAGGTCTCTGGAAATCTGTTCCAGCTCCTCGATGAGGGCGCGCGCGGCTGCTGCGTGCGCGGCAATCGCGTGGTAGGCGGGTGTCTTGGTGTCGTCCATGTGCTCATCGTCCCGTCTGATGCTGGGTGGTGTGGCGCTTTCGTGCGGATCGGGCCGGGCTGTCCGGCTCCCCTCACCGCCCGTCTCACTCGGGCGGATCGGGCAGTCGTCAGACCTTGTCGACCGTGACGCCAGCGGGTGTGATGGTGATCTGGGCCCCGCTCGCGGACCGCGTGACCGTGACGTTGTTGGCGTTGGCGTTGGGGCTCTGACCTGTACCAACAGCGTCAACAGGGGGGTCGGAAGGGGCGGGGGAGAGGGGTGGTGGGACGTCCTCGCGGTGGACGCCCGGGCCGTTGCCCACGCCCGCGACCCGTACGCCCTCCCGCACGCGGACCCCGGCGTCGGCCAGCAGCGCGCGCACGTGCTTGGTGGTCCACCCGTGCCCCGAGTACTCCTCCAGGAGCTGGGCGGCGAGGCCGGTGAGGAGGACCCCGGTGCCGGTGCCGAGCTCGCGGACGATGTCGGCCATGTCGTCCGCTGTCGGCGCAGGAGCATCCTCCTCGTCAGCCTCTTCCTCCGGCTCGGCGCCAGCCTTGCGCCGGTGTGCGGCGTAGTAGAGGGCGCAGCCGGCCGCTGCTGCGAGGAGGTTGAGCCAGGGGTGGAGGACGAGGGCGCTGGCGGTGACGGCGACGGCCAGGAGGGCGATGATCCAGCGGGCCAGGGCTTCGCGCCACTCCCCCGGCCACAGCCATGCGTGGATCGGGTGCGTGGTCTCTTCGTCGCCGGTCTCGGGCGTCTGCGTGTCGGTGTTGGCCATTACTGGATTCCTCCGGTCCACCAGCCGCCGGCCAGGTTGAGGCCGCTGGCGAGGGGTACGGCCATGACTCCGGCGATGCCTGCGGCCATGCCGAGGAAGATCCCGGCGAGGACTCCGGCGATGTTCTGGATGCGGGGCAGGCGGCGGCCCCAGACGTGGCTGCCGATGACGAGGGCGGTCCACAACGCGAAGACGCAGTAGCCGCCGGGGCTCAGAACGATGGGTGCGGCGCGGGTGACCTCGGGCGAGGTGCCGCCGACGCCCCAGACCAGGTAGGTGTAGCCGAGGCCGTTGCCGCCCCAGAGTCCGAGGCGGGTGATGATGCCGAGGGCGGACCAGCCGGAGCTCGCGAGGACGGCGATCATGCCGTAGCAGAGGGACAGGACGAAGGGGAGCAGCGTCAGGTAGGAGCGGACGGCGCCTTCGCCGTCTCCCTTCTTGCCGCCGCCGCTGCCTTTCTTCCACCAGCGCTGGATGGTGAGGGCGACGATGACCGCGCCGAGGGTGGGGCAGCCGAGGTAGACGATGGGCTGCGTCAGGATCGGGTTGTCCATGAGGTCCTCAGCGAGGGATGGCCGTGATGAGCACGGCGAGCGTGATGATGAACGCGGCAGTCGCGGCGGTCGCGCGGACCGCGTGGGGGGCGACGGCTCGGAGGCCGGCCAGGGCGAGGCAGACGGCGGCGAGGCAGAAGAAACCGAACATCAGGCGGCCTCTCCCTCGCTCTTGCCCTTGCTCTTGAGTGCGTCGCGGATCTTCTGCGCGCGGGGCTGGCCGACGCCGTACGCGGCCTTGAGGCGCCCTACCCCGGGCACCTCGTCGGGGAAGTCGCGGCGGGCCTGCTCGATGAGCGGGTCCGGGTCCGGGACGTCGCGGTCTCCCTCGGGCTCTTCCTCGTCGGGCGCCTCGGGTTGGGGTGCCTCCTTCTCTTCGAGTGGGGCTACCTCGGCGGGTACGGCTACCTGCTGCACCTCGGACGGGGGTACCTGGGCGTGCACGGCAATACGGGTAGGGCTACCTGCGGCGGCGTGGACGAAGGCCCGGGGGCGGACGCTGCGGCGGCAGATGATGGGGAGCAGCCGGGCCTCGGCGGGCACGGCGTGGGGCGGTGCGGGCAGGGCTACCTGCTGCTGCTCGGGTAGGGCTACCTGGGCGGGTAGGGCTACCTGCTGCGTCCCGGGTAGGGCTACCTCGGCTACCCGTTCCAGGGTGACCTGGGGCGGGGTAGGGGCTGTCCAGGGGGACGTGATCGTGATGGTGGAGAGCTCGCGGGCGCTGCGCCGGGCGGCGAGTTCCTGCATGAGCCGCTCGCGCTGCTCGATGTCCAGGGCGGCGCCGGAGCGGGCGACGGCTGCGGCCAGGCGGTGACGTCCCCACGGGCGCAGCTTGGTGCGGGAGGCGAGGCGCACCGCACGGACGATCGCCCGGTCCCGCGTGATCTGCTCCGCAGTACGGTCCCGGGTCGCGAGTCCGAGCCGGGACAGCACGCGCTCGCGGATCTCGCGGCCGATCATCGCGGGCAGCCCGGTGGACAGGGCGCCGGGCCGTACGACGCGGATCTCCAAGCCCATGGCGAGGTGCCAGAGCAGGCCGGCGGCGACGGGGCCGAAAGCGGCGCGGATGAGACCGCCCCAGAAGCCCGACTCGCTGAACGCCGGGACGACCTGCACGCCGGTGATGCACCAGACGAGTACGCCCGGGACCCCGGCGGTGCCCGCGGCCGTCTCGGTGGCGGTCGCGGCCTTCGTGGACCGGGCCATCACGGCGCAGGCGAAGAGCGCGAGCTCCCCGGCCGCGAACATCACGGCGCGTTCGTGCGGGTTGCTCATGCCGAGGTGGTCCTCGGCGAACCGCCAGGAGGTGTCCGCGCTGTACGCGGTGCAGACGGCGGCGCCGAGCCCGGCGACGACCACGGGCGCGGGCGGGAGATCGAAGCGGCGGACAGCGCGGACGAGGAGCCAGAAGGTTCCGACCGCGACGACCAGCACGGTGAAGGCGAGCCCGGCGGCCAGCCAGGGGTGGCCGGCCGCCAGGACGAGGACCTGGTGCAGGGTCACGCTGCTCCCCCGTGGGCCGGGGTGGCGGCGGTGGGGATGCACATGGCCGCGCGGGTGGAGTGCGCGTTGCGGGCGGCCTGGGCGGCGGCGTAGTCGGCGGCGGCCTGGCGGTGGAGCTCGGCAACGCGTTGGGCGGCGGCCCAGCGCGCGGCCGCGGCAACGGCGGCCGGGCCGGCCTTCTTGAGGAGGCGCATCCCGTACTCGGCACGGGTGATCGGCGAGGGCGGGATGGGCGAGTCGACCCGCGGCATGTGGCGCAGCATCAGCCGGAGGGCGGCGGCGGCGCGCGGGGTGCCGAGGCCGTGGGCGTCGCTGGCGGCGCGCCCGGCGTACGCGAGGCGGGTGACCTCGCGCATGGCGAGGGTGGGGTGGATCGTGCGCAGGGCGGTCCCGATGTGGGCGAGGAGTTCGCGGGTCGGGTTGTCCAGGGCGGTGCGGGCCTGGTCGAGCACGGTGTCCATGTCGGGGGCCGAGGTGTACTCGGCGGCGGCGCGGTTACGATCGCGCATGGTCGTCCTCCTGAGAAAGCAGGTGGGATGGCCGGCCCCGGCCGGAGGAGCGAACTCTGGCCGGGGCCGTCTGCAGTGCAGTGCGGGACTGCTTGCAAGGACTGTAGGGGGCCCCTACAGTCTTGGCAAGCAGCACGCCCGAAACCGGAGAGGTGCGGCTGTGAGCGACGAGGAGGTGCGGCAGGTGACGGACGCCCTGGAGGCCGTGGAGCGCATCACGGACACGGAGGCGCGGGTACGCGCCAAGAGCCGGATCATGGCCGACCAAGTCCGAAGGAACAAGGAGTGGTCGGCCGAGCGGTCCACGCTGATCCGGGAACTTTGGGACGAGGGGAACGGGCTCTCGTACCGCGAGATCGCGGCTCGCCTGGACATCAAGCTCAGCACCGTGCAGGACGTGTTCCGCGGATACAAGGGTTCGGGTGTGCACCGACCGCGCGGGATCCAGCCACCTGTCGAGTAACTCCCGCGTACAGCTGCACCCCGCCCCCGTTGCCGGGCGGGGCGCAGCTGTTCTGCAGATGACGGGTCAGGCGGCGGCCAGGCGCTCCCCGGCGGTCGTGGCGTAGGCCGGTGACTGCTCGATGCCGACGAACCGGCGGCCCTCCTGCAGGGCGGCGACGCCGGTGGTGCCGGAACCGGCGAAGGGGTCGAGGACGAGGCCGCCCTCGGGGGCGATGCGGACCAGCTGGCGCATCACGTCGACCGGCTTCTGTGTGATGTGCACGCGCGCCTTCCCGCGGGGCTGCGATCCCTCAAGCCAGCCGGGCAGGTAGATGGTCGGGGCGTGGCGGAGCGGCTCCCCGCGGGTGCCCCAGAGCACGTACTCGCACTCCCGGCGGAAACCATTCGCGACCGGCCGGTTGATGGGCTTGCGCCACGGGATGATGCCGCGCCACGTCCAGCCGCCGGCCTGCAGCGCGTCCGACGTCGCGGGGAGCTGCGCCCAGTCGGTGAAGACCAGCAGCGACCCGCCCGGGCGGGTGAGCCGGTGCGTCTCGCCGAGGACCAGCCCGAGCCAATGGGTGTATCCGCGCTGGTCGCGGCTGTCTCCGTCGAAGTCCGCCAGGGTGTGCTGAGCGTTGCCACTGACGTACTTGTCCCGGGCGCCCTGGGATCGCCGCTCCGCGTTGGTGCGGCCGCCGCTGTTGTACGGCGGGTCGCAGATCACCGCGTCCACCAGTTCACCCAGCGTGGGCAGAAGAGTAAGGGCGTCGCCTCGGTGCAGGGTCCAATCGGTCATGAGCGTCTCCTGGGTTGGGCCGCCTGGATGGCGACCGCAAAATGATCATGACCGAATGCATGTTCTATTTCCAGCCATTCTTCATGCCGCACGCTGCTGAGCAGCGACGATTCGGAGCGCCACGGCCGCGAGGGCGGGCATGACCTCGGCGCGGTGGGCGGCGTAGGCGTCGGGGGTGAGCCGGTGGCCGCACGCCTCGCACCGGATGTGCAGCTGGTCCTCGTGCTCGACCAAAGCGAATGCGCTGCAGCCGGGGCAGGGGGCGTCCTTCGGGGTCCGGCGCGGCCGGGTGTGCGTGACCCGCTCGATCCGGGCGACGAGGTCGGCGACCTGGTGGTAAAACTCCTCCGCCCACGGCCGCGTCACCGCGTACGGGACGTACGCCTGCAGGAACGCCGACCAGGCCGCGGTGCCGGTGCCGGTGCCGGTGCGCGGCTGCGCGTCGGTGCACCGGTCGATCCGCATGGTGCCGTGCCCGTCGATCCAGACGGCCGGGACGTCGGCCGCGAGGTACCGGGCCCACCCCTTGAGCAGCGGGCCGATGGGGATGCCGCCGGTCTGGTCGCCGTGCGGGTCCTCAATCGGCACGGGGTGTCCGGGGCCGAGGAGATCGAGGGCCCGGACGTCGACCGGGAGAGGCGAGTGCGCACGGCCGGACCCGCCGCGCTGCGCCGGGCCGGTGTCGGGGCGCAGCGCGGCGCGCAGCAGCGGGAGGTCCGTGACGATCTGACGGAGGCGGGCGCGCAGCCCGTGTGCACACCCGTCGCACAGGTAGGCGTCGGCGGGGGCGGTGGTGTGGCAGATGGTGCAGGTGGACATCGGCGCTCCGTGCGGTCGGTCAGGTGGTGCGGCGGGCAGTGAGGGGCGTGGGTGGCGGCGGCCGCCGTGGGCGGGCGGAGTGCCCGGGACAGAAGTGCTGGTCCCCGTGGTGCTCCCATCCCGCCCGGGCGGGGTGGCGGCGGACGCCGGGGAGCTCGGCGTCCAGGAGGCGGCGCAGCGCGGCGATGGTCACGGCTGCGGTCTCGGCTGCGGCCGGTCGGCCCGGTTGCCGAGTTGCCATCCGTCCAGCGCCTCGAGGAGTTCTTGAACGTGGGCGGCGGCGTTGGGGTCTGGGCCGGGCAGGAGCGGCCGGGTGCTCCCGTACGTACCGTCCGGGAATTCCTCGCGCGCCGCCTGGACCCGGCCGAGGATCTCGGCGTCCTCGGAGATCACGGGCGCCCCTGCCACGGGGCCGGCCGCACCCCGGACCGCGGCCGCGGCCCCGTACCGCTGCTGCGCCTCGGCGGCGGAGCCGGGCACGTCGCGTGGTGGGGCATTGCCTGCCACTCGCCGGGGCGGAGCTCGGGCCGGGCCGCGGTGATCGACCGGACGTACAACACGCCGTCCGGGCCCTGCATCACCCCGAGGTTCCCCGCGTCGGTCGGCTCGGCGTCGATCGGCTGTCGGCGGCCGTTCGCGGTCGTCAGGGCCCAGCAGATGCGCGCACCGCACCTGCGGCACGTGGCGAGGTGGCGGGACGAGGGCTTCATGCGGGATTCCCTTCGGGGTGATCGGCGGTGAGGAGTGCCCAGACGCGTGTCCGGCCGTACAGCCGGAGAGCGGCGGCGTGGCCGTGCTCGGCGAGGACCTGGCGGACTGCGTCCGGCGACGCGTCCAGGTCGGCCGGGGTCGGCTCGGGGTCGGGCGCCGGCGGCGGGGGCCAGGGCACCCACGCGGACGGCTCCCGTACGGGCGGTCGCGGCTCCGGCTGCTGCGCTCGGGCGGGCGGCGGCTCCTCGAGGGCGGGTTCGTCGCCGTGCCCGGGGTCGTAGCAGCCGGGGCACGGCGCGCCGGTCGTCCAGGTGAACCCGGACTCGCAGCTCGGGAGGTAGCAGCCGTGGCGGACCAGGGCGGCGCCGAGGATCCACCGGCCGATGTCCCGGGGCTCGGCGGTCGTGGCGTAGCGCAGACGCAGCCGGTCGGTCAGGCGTTCCTCGCCGGTCCCGGCGCACAGCTGGCGGCCGACCTCCTGCCCGATGCGGCGCAGCACGTACGCGCTGATATCCGGCAGGTGGTGGCGTACGGGTTCAAGAACGCGCCACACCCGGGGCGACAGCTGGAGCTCCGGCCCGCGGTACGTGCCACCGCTGGTGTTGCTGCGCTTTTCGTCGTGACCCGCGCCGTGGAACGTCGGCCCGGCCGGGCGGTTTTCCACAGGGGCCCGGTAACTAACCGTCACTCGCCTACGGCGGATCCCACTACCACCCGCGCTCTTCAAGGGTCGGTCAGTCCTGGTGTCTTCCTCAGACGCGAGGGACCCGTCAGCTGTGCGGGGAGCCGATCCGTCATGTATGTCAGGGGTCGCGGTGGGCGCCGCGGTGGCGGCCGTGGGCTCCACGGCCACCTCGTCGGCGACGTCGGTGACGTCGTCCAGGACGGGGCGCAGCGGGCGCAAGTGGGCCTCGTAGGCGTGGCGGCCGCGCGGTCCCTGGCGGCGGTGGACGGTGATCCACCCGGCCGTCTCCAGGTCGTCCAGCAGTCGCATCACCTGGCGGGCGCCGAGGGGCTCACCGGCGGACTCGCCGTACTGGTGGCGGACGAGGTCCTGCAGGTCGGAGAGCGCGAGGGGGATGCGGCGGACCTGGGCATAGGTGATGCCGGCGTACAGGCGCAGCTGGCGGGGCGTCATCGACGTCGCGGCCCGGGCGGGCAGCCAGACGAACAGTTCGTCGTCGTCCATGGGGCGGACCCAGCGTTGGGCGGACTCGCCGTCGCCGTCGCGGGACGTGATGCGGCGGGTGAGGACCTCGGCGACGCCATCGGTGCCGGCCGTCGTGAGCTGCGTCAGGGCGCGTTCCACGGCGGATTTCGACAGGCCGAGGTACTCGGCGATGACGGCGACTTTCGCGCGGCAGAGTTCGGGCCGCATCGCGAGTGCTGCGATCTTGATGTAGACGCTCAGGGCGGCATCACCGTACTGAGCGCCTACAACCAGGCGCAGGGGGACGCGGATACGCAGACCGCCGCCCGTGCGCGGCCGTGCGGCCGGGGCCGCGCGGGGCGGCTCCGGGCACGGCGCGGCCGCAGCGGGTGCTGCGTGCGCAAGGGCGGCGGTCAACAGGTGCTCCAGGAGAAGGTGTTGGTCAGGCGGAGGCGAGGTGCTCGCGCTCAGCGCGTTCGGCGATGCGGCGTGCCCGGTGGCGGGCGAGCGCACCGGCGGGGATGTGGGGCTGCAGGTCGGCGTCCTCGTAGGCGCGAGAGCCCGTACGGGAGGCCCACCCGCGCTGCGTGAGGATGTTCAGCGCCACCGCGACCTGCCCAGGGGTGAGGCCAGTCGCGGTCACCAGCCCGGCCAGGCGCGGCTGGTGGCTCATCTCCCCCGTGCGGAAGTGCGCGTACGACGCGAGGGCCAGGGCGACGAGGCGACAGTGCGGCGTCAGGGCCGACTCGCGGACCGCCCGGGTGTGGACGGGCCGGAATTCCTCCCGGCCGACCAGGACCCCGGGGGCCAGGTGCCGGGTGATCAGGTCCGCGCTGGCGCGCCGGTCGGCGGTGCGGGCGGCGAGGTCCGTGGGAGTGGGAACCGTCATGGTGCGTCCTCGGGTTCAGGGTCGGGCTGGTCGGTGGTGAGTTGGGACAGGTAGCTCCCGGCGGGCCAGCCGGGGCCCGGCGGGGGCTCCGGCCGACCCGCCCACGCGGACGGGGTGTGACGCGAGCACTTCCACCCGGTCACGTACCGGACAGCGGGCGCGAGGCCGTGAGGGAGACCGACGTCGTTGCACGGCGGCGGCCTGCGGCGGCGGCGCGGAGTCACGGGGCGGCCGCGGGGACGTTGCCGCACCGGGTGCACACGAGGCCGGCCGCCGTCGTACGGTGCCGCCTCTCGATGTAGCCGCACTGCGGGGTGACGCAGATGGCCCAGACCGTGGACGCCGCGACGAACGCGGCCTCGCGCTCCGTACGCCAGGCCCGGGCGCGCTGCACGAGCCGCGAGAGCCCGTGGCCGATGGCGAGCGCCGCGAGCGAGGCGAGGACGAACAGGCACAGCAGCCCCGTCACGAACACCGAGGCGAGAGCGATCACGAACCACTCGGGCACGTCAGTACCGCCCGTCCCAGTAATCGACCTCGGCGCGGTCTTCGGCGTCGCGGTCTTCCTGCTCTTCGCACTGCGGGCACCCGCAGTACGTCCAGCTGCCGTCGATGAATTCGGCGGCGCACTCGTCGTCGTCCTCGGGCGCCGCGGCGGCGGCCGCCCGCTCCTCGGCGGCGTGCCGCTCCTCGTCGGCCGCGTCCAGGAGGAGCACGGCAGTGCGCTCCTCCTCGGCGGTCGGCGGGTCGTAGTCGGCGTATTCGGCGTGGTCTTCGTAGGTCACTGGGGCCCCCGGTGGTGGGTGAGGTAGCGGTCCGCGATCCAGCCGACCGCGAGCGCGGCGGCCGGGACCAGGCCGAAAAGGAAGAGGACGATCAGCACGCCGGTCACTGCTCGGCGTCCGGGTCGTACGCCGCGGCGACCGTCAGCGGCACCACGGTGTAGGCGGTCGTCCGCTCGTGGCCAGCGTCGATCTGGAAAACGAGTTCGGACGGGTCGCCGGGGTCGTCCGGGTCCTCTTCGCCGATCCAGTCGAAGGTGAGCGCGACGTCCGCGGAGTACTGATTGCTCAGCTCGTCCTCGCAGTGCTGGCGGGCGGCGGCCTCGGTGAAGTACAGGCCGAGGCCGAGCGCTCCTCGCTGAGCCCGGTAGACGCGCCCGCTCGCAGAGTCGGGGAGCGCCACGGCGTCCAGGCCGGCCGTGTGCGCGATCGTGTCCGCCCACGCAGCCACAGCGCGCTCGGGCGCCTCGGCTGCCACGGCCTCACCGAGTTCGTTGAGGCCGTTCAGCACATCGTCGGTGGTGGCGTCGTCGCAGAGCGCCCGGGCCAGGGCAACGAGCACGGCGGTACGGATCGCGCGGACGGACGGAGTGGGCGCAGCACCGGCCAGGGCCGGGGTGTCTCCCTCCGTACCGAGGGCGTCGGCGATGCGCGCGGCGAGACCGTCGACGCTGCCGGACCAGGAGTCGACCGACTGGACGTCGAGCTGGGTGTACGAGTGCTCGATCCGAACCCGGGTTGAGGGCCACCGGGCGCCGGGGACCAGGGCGAGGAGCGCGCGGGTGATTGCCTCTTGCATCAGTGGGTCCCCTTCGTGGCGGGTGAGGTGGTGTCGAGCCGGGCGAGGCTGGAGAGGGCGGCGACCCACGTGGCGATCTCGCCCTCGGGGGCATCGGCGATCACGGCCTCGCCGAGTTCGTCCAGGCCGTCGAGCAGCCGGGCGGCGGTCGGCTGCTCGCGGAGCGCCAGGGCCAGGCCGACGAAGACGGCCGTACGGAGCGCGCGGTCCGGAGTGACCGCGGCCTCGGCCGAGGCCGCGGTGGTCTTCTCCGTCCGCTGGCCGGGCTGCAGGAGCCCCAGGGACATGGCGATGGCGACGGCCTGGGCGGAGGTGACCGCGCCGAGCGCTCGGTATGCCCTGCGGCGGTGCGTCGCCACAGTCGACGCCGTCACGACGAGGCGGCGGGCGGTCTCATCGGTGGGCTCGGCGGTCGCGAGGCCGATCAGGACCTCCACCTGCTGGGCGCTCAATCTCACGGCGTCGCGGGGAGCCGAGGCCTTGGCCCGAGCGTCCACGGCGGCCTGCACGAGGACAGCAACGTCAGCCGTCGTGATCTGCAGATCCCGTTCCTCGGCAACAGCCAGGAAATCGGCGCGGAGCGTCTCCTGCAGCTGCTGCATCACGCGGTCACCTGCGCCGCGTCGTCGGCCGTCTCGGGCACGATCGCGATGGCGCGCACCTGGGCGCCGTCGAGGATGACCTCGGTGGTGTACGTGGCCGAGGGCGCGCGACGCGGTTGCGTCCGGAGGACCTCGGTGTCGTACGTGCTGGCGATGGCGAGCACGGAGGCGACCTCGGCGTAGTGGAGCGTCGCCCGGTACTGCGACGGGTCCGAGAACGTCGCGGTCACGTCGGCGCAGAACGGCGCGGCCGCCACCGTCGCGGAGACGGCCAGCATGGCGGCGGTCGCCGCCCGATGGGACGTACGCCAGGAAGGCGCGGCGGCGTCCTGGCCGCGCTCGGTAAGCTGTGTGGTCACGGTGACCCTCTCTGGTGAGGTGATCCGGTAGGGGGCCGCGGACCGGGCATGGTTCCCGGCCCCGTTTGTGTTTCAGCTGGCCTCAAGCAGGTGAACCAGCGAGGCGGTGATGACGCGGCGGCGGCCGCCGAAAGGCAGGGTCCGCACGGGCGCCTCATCGCGGTTCACCAGGTCGTAGAGGTAGGACTTGCTCACGCCCAGCGCATAGGCGGCGTCGGCTACCGCGACGGTGGCCGGCCACGCCCTGATTTCGGCGAGCGTCGGAGGAGCTTTCTTCGCCGCGCTCATTCCGCGCTCGCCGAAACGGGCGGCATGAGATCGCCGATCCTGCAGCCGAACGCCTCAGCAAGTCGGGCCAGCACAGGAGCGGAGGCGCCGGCAGTACCGCGCTCGATACCGGAGATGTGGCTCTTGCTCAGCCCGACCTTCAGAGCCAAACCCTCCTGGGTCAGCCCGGCCTCGATCCGGCGGCGTCGGAGCTGTGCGGGGTCCTGGTAATGGGCTCTCATGGCAGGGACAGTAGCCAAAGGTTCAAGAAAGTACAAGAAAGAATGAGCCGGACTTTGACCTGAACCAATGTCGTCTACCGCCAAGAGCGCTGGTGTCCTAAAGTTCGCAGAAGTTTGATCGACTCCACTCCCGAGAGGACCGTCCGTGGTGAGCGCGCCCCCACCCGCACCACCGCCCGAGGCGGAGCTCATCCGAGTAGCCCGGCTGGCCCGAGGACTCAGCCCCGAGACAGCTGCGGAGCGGACGCCCGTACGACTCGGGGGTGGTCGGTGGCGCCACATCGAGCAGGGATACACCCGGCGCGTGCCGTTCACGCCGACCGTGGCGCCGGCGAAAACGCTTGCCCACATGGCTCACGTGGTGGGTGTCCATCCCGAACAACTGGATACCGCAGGCCGGGGAGACGCCGCGGAAATTCTCCGGGAGATCAAGCGCCAGGAAGACGCTCAGCAGCCAGGTCCGGGCGCGGCTGATCCGCGCGTCCAGATGGCCGTGGACATCCTGATGGACCTACCGCCGCGGGTCCGGGCCGAAGCGCTGCGTCGGCTGGGACCGGAAGTCCGAAAGCAGATCACCGAGGGCGAATGATCGCTCCTAGGGCCCCCATGTTCGTGACCCACGCGTCACGTTCATGGGGGTCTCGGCATAGCAGGAGACAACAGAGGGGACGTCATGCCAGAGATCAAGAAGGTGACGGCGCGAGGGAAGACGCGCTATCGGTTCGTCGTGGACATCGGGATTGACCCGGCCACCGGGAAGCGTCGTCAGCTAACGGTCACGAAAGACACATCGACCGAGGCCAAGAACGAGTTGGCGCGCATCCAGCACCAGCACGCGACCGGGACGTTCGTGGCGCCTTCAAAGATGACGGTGGAGCAGCTGGTGGACATCTGGCTCAAGCTGGTGACACCTGACGTGGAGGTGAAAACTGCACGGTCGTACGTGGACGCGATGGCGTACGTGAAGACCCGCCTCGGCGCCAAGCTGGTACAGCAGCTCACCGAGGAAGACGTGACCGAGATGGTTACCTGGATGCTCACCAGTGCCCGCCGGATCGGGGGAAAGCCGGGTACCGGACTCAGCGTTCGGACGGTGGACCTGACCCTCGGCCGTCTGCGAGCGGTGCTCATTCTCGGCATGCGGCGCAGCATCGTCACGCGGAACGTCGCGGAGTACGTCACCGTGCCGAAGGCGGCCCGGAAAGCAGCAAGGGCAAAGAAGCGCGAACGAGTCCCGTGGGATGAGACCGAGGTGCGCCAGTTCCTCGCGGGTATCCGGGGCGTCCGGGAGTACGGCGGGTGGATGCTGACGTTCATCGCAGAGAGGCCAGCCGAGGTGTGTGGGGCTCGCTGGGTGAAGGACATCGACCTGGATAAGGGCACCACCTCCATCGGTAACACCCGGACCCTGGCCTACGATCCGTCCCTTCCTCGCGGGGAACGCTCCGTGGTGGTGGAGAAGGACACCAAGTCTCTGGCCGGGGAGCGCGCGCTGCCGCTGCCGCTGCCGACGTGGCACGGGTTGAAGGCGTTCCGCAAGATCCAGGTGGCGGAGCGGCTCGCGGCCGGAGACGCGTACGAGGGGACCGGGTACGTGATGGTCGACAAGCTCGGGCGGCCATGGAAGACGGACAAGCTGCGGCGCGAGGCGTACAAGTTGATGGACGCGACCGGGGTACGGCGGGTGACGCTCTACATGGCTCGGCACGCGGTGCTGTCGTGGATGGCGAACAACGGCGTCCCTGACACCGTGGTGTCGGCGTGGGCCGGCCACACGGACCTGTCGTTCACCAAGAGGGTCTACGTGCACCCTGACCCCCAGTCACTCCGGGCCGGGTCGGAGAAGCTTACCGAGCTGCTCGGCTGACCAAGATCAACTTGGAGTGTGAGAAAACGTGAGACGACAGCAGGAAGGCCCCGATCCTCCGGGGAGGAATCGGGGCCTTGACCTGGCGTTTCTTGTGCACTCGGCAGGATTCGAACCTGCAACCTTCTGATCCGTAGTCAGATGCTCTATCCGTTAAGCTACGAGTGCTTGGCGTTCCGGTTTTTTTCTTCCCGGTCGGCGTTGCGAGAACAACATTACATGAACCGCGCCGGGACGCGAAATCCATTGCCCTCACCCCCTCTGACCTGCGAAAACACCCTCAGAGGGTGAATCTCGACCGCGCCGGGGCCCGCTGCCGCCCCCACCCTTCCGGCGCTTCGGTACGCGGAAACCGTCCGAACGGGCCCCCGCGACGGGGGACCGGCGCATCCCGGACCCGGCCGGGCACCATCACGACCGGGAACGACCGGGAACGACCGGGAACGACCGGAGCCGTGGCCCGGCACACGGCGACCCGGACCGGGCACGGCCACGATCCGCACCGCCCCGCCCGAGCCGGCCCGCACCGGAACCGCCCGCCCCGGGAACGGCCGAAGCCCCGTGCCAGGGGCACGGGGC
>NZ_JBHWZJ010000031.1:0-36831 GCF_042728415.1 Streptomyces sp. NPDC060198
GGGTCCGTCCTCCCCGGTGCCGACCCGGAGCCCCGAGCTCCCAGGGTCGTTCCTGCGGACCGTCATCCCCGAGCGGCCCGCTCCCCGCTGAACATCTCCCCAGGTCGGCGGCGGTCAATCATGGAACGTTGTCACCCGAACGAGCGGTGTTGAACGCCAGTCCTGCTGTTTTCGAATAAAGGTTCGATAGTGTGAGCGGCGAGGCCACCCGTGATCGAGAACCAGAAGGGGATGCCAGGACATATGGTGCGGCGCATCGATGTGACGGGCTCGGACGGAGTCCGGCTCGCGGCCTGGGAGTTCACCGATCCGCCCAAGGGGCGCGCGGACGAAACGAGTGCGCCGGGGGTCTTACTGCTGCACGGACTGATGGGCCGCGCGACCCACTGGGCCGCCCAGGCCCGCTGGCTCTCGGAGCGGTACCGCGTGGTCGGGCTCGACCAGCGCGGCCACGGCCGCAGTGAGAAGCCCGCGGACGGCCCGTACACCCGCGACGCGTACGTGGACGACGTCGAGAGCGCGGTCGAACAGCTCGGCCTGGGCCCGGTGACCCTCGTCGGGCACGCCATGGGAGCCCTCACCGCCTGGCAGTTCGCCGCCAAGCGCCCCGACCTGGTGCGCGCCCTGGTCATCTGCGACATGCGGGCCTCCGCGCCCGGCGCCGCCACCCAGCGCGAATGGAGCGGCTGGTTCGACTCCTGGCCGGTGCCCTTCGCGACCCTCGCCGACGTACGGAAGTGGTTCGGCGAGGACGATCCGTGGGTGGAGCGCCCCAACCCGGCGCGCGGCGAGTTCTTCGCCGAGGTGATGGCGGAGGGCGACGACGGCTGGCGGCCGGTCTTCTCGCGCCGCCAGATGCTGGAGTCCCGGGCGACCTGGGTGCTGGACGCCCACTGGGAGGAGCTGGCGCAGGTCCGCTGCCCGACGCTGGTGCTGCGCGGGATAGACGGCCAACTGGGCCGCGCCGAGGCCCAGGAGATGGTCCGGGTGCTGCCGCTCGGACAGTATGCCGAGGTCCCCGACGCCGGCCACCTCGCCCACTACGACCGCCCGGACGCCTGGCGCGCGGCCGTCGAACCCTTCCTGGAACAGCCGGCCGGGCCCGCCCCGGCGGCAGCGGTCTCCTGACGATCCCTCTCCCGACGACGCCCGGCCGGTCCCGACGACGCCCGGCCGGGCTCCGGGCGGGGGCCGAGCCCGTGCCCGGCTCGACGCCAGGCCGGCCCGCAGGCCCGCGCCCGGCCGCACGCGCCCGGCTCACCCCTTGCTGACCGCCGTGAGGATCTCCGGCAGCCGGGCCGCCGTGCGCGTCGCCGCGAGCCGCAGACCCGCCCAGGCGACGAGCACGCCGTACACCGCGCCCGCGGGCGCCATCAGCCACACCGACCGGGAGTCCGCCACGGTCACGGCGATCACCGGCGCCGCCACCACCACCGAACCGACCAGGCCCCCCAGGGAGGACAGCACGGCCAGTCCGCCCTGACCCGGCACCACGTTCTTGAAGCCGCCCTCCTGAGGGATCGAGTACGGGAAGAACGCCGACGCCGGCGCGCCCAGGCCGAGCATCGCGCCGAGCAGGGCGAGCAGCACGCCCATGACCCCGGCCAGCGAACCCCAGGCGTCGAGCATGACGGCGAGCGCCACGGCGACCAGCACCGTGTACGGCACGGCGACGGCCGCCAGTGCCAGGGCGCGCGCCCGCAGCTCCTCGTACGCGTCCCGGGGCGTCGAGATGGTCTGCGCCACCATCCAGAAGGCGGAGGTGTCCTGGCCGAACTGGTTGAACATCTGCATCCCGAGGAGCATCGGCGCGAAGCAGGCGAACCAGACCGAGCCGGCGCCCTGCAGGGCGTTGAAGACGGGCACGATCAGCCCGACCGCGAGCGAGGTGATCCAGGCAGCCTTCGTCTTCGGGTCCCGCAGGACGTACCGCAGGCTCCGGCCCATCACCGTACGGGTGCGGCCCTCGGGCAGCAGTCGGCCCAGCCTCGGGCGCCCGACGGCGCGGTCCTTCCCGCGCGACGGTCCGGCGGCGGCCACCGTCGAGCCGTCCGGGGCCGTCATCAGCGTCACCAGCCCGCGCCGCCACCACCACAGCAGAGCGGCCAGGGCCACCACCGAGACGAGGAGCTGCGCCACCGCCTCGCCGTACGCCCCACCGGACGCGGAGTCCACCGCGCCGATCGCCGAGGCGGCGGGCAGCCACCGCATCACACCGGCGGCCGGCTCCAGGGCGGAGAGCCCGCCCGCCGCGCCGATGCGCTGGGCGCCGAAGTTCACGAACTGCATGCCCACCGCGATCACCAGCCCGCTCAGCACCGCGAGATCGCGGCCCTTGCGCGAGGTCAGCAGCCGGATGTTCGCCGTGGCGACGGACCGGGCCAGCGCCACGCAGATCAGCAGCGCCAGCGGTACGGCGACCACCCCGACGACCACCGCCCCCGCCCCGTGCGCCACCGCGAGCACCGACCCCACCAGCAGGCAGAGCGCGAACAGCGGCCCGATGCCGACGAGCGAGGCGGCCAGCAGGGCCCGCACGAGCGGACGCGGCCGGAGCGGCAGCATCACCAGCCGGCTCGGGTCGAGCGTCTCGTCCCCGCTCGGGAAGAACAGCGGCAGCACCGCCCACCCGAGCGCGAGCACCCCGGTGGCCAGCACCGCCACGGTGGCCGCGTCCCGGCCCTCGCCACGCAGCAGCACCAGCCCCAGTAGCTGCCCCGCCGCGATCAGGACCACCACGACCAGGGACACCACGAACGCGGCCAGCCGCCCGGCCGACTGCCGCAGCCCGTTGCGGAGCAGCGCCAGCTTGAGCCGTACGAAGAGGGCGACCAGCCCCTCGCTCCCGGCGACCGGGGCGACCGGGGCGGGGCCGGAGGGGACGTCGAGGACGCTCATCGGCCGCCGCCGAGCCAGTCGAGGCCGTCCGCGCCGTCCACCGCACGCGCGCCCACCAGGTCCAGGAACGCCTGCTGGAGCGAGGGGGCTTCGCCCCGCACCTCGGCGAGCGGCCCCTGCGCCTTGATCCGGCCCGCCGCCATCACCGCGACCCAGTCGCAGAGCGACTCGACCAGCTCCATCACATGGCTGGAGAAGACGACGGTCGCCCCGGACCGCGTGTAGCGCTCCAGCACTCCTCGGATGACCTGCGCGGAGACCGGGTCGACCCCCTCGAACGGCTCGTCCAGGAAGAGCACTTCGGGATTGTGCAGCAGGGCCGCCGCCAGACCGATCTTCTTCCGCATGCCGGTCGAGTAGTCGACCACCAGCTTGTGCCGTGCGTCGCCCAGATCGAGCACGTCCAGCAGCTGGGAGGCCCGCTTGTCGGTCTCGGCGCCGGAGATCCCGCGCAACCTGCCGTTGTAGGCGAGGAGTTCCTGGCCGGAGAGCCGCTCGAAGAGCCGCAGCCCCTCGGGCAGCACCCCGATCCGCGACTTCACCGCGACCGGATCGGTCCACACGTCGTGGCCGCCGATCTCGACCTTCCCCATGTCGGGCCGCAGCAGCCCCGTCACCATGGAGAGCGTGGTCGTCTTGCCCGCGCCGTTCGGCCCGACCAGCCCGATGAACCGGCCCGCAGGCAGGTCCAGATCGATCCCGGAGACGGCCGTCTGCCGGCCGAACCTCTTCCACAGCCCCCGCACCCGCACGGCGGGCACCGGTCCCGCCGGGTCGGCCGTCTCGCGGGGCGGGGCGTTCTCGGCTTCGGTCCGGTCAGACATGGCACGACCTCTCGGTATCCCCACAGGTGGGGACCACCTTACGAAAGGCGCGTCCGCGCGTCCGCCGCTTCGCGCGCACAGGCGTACGACAACGGGCTGACGAGTTCCTCGGCTTCGGGCAGCCAGCGGTTCGCGGCGGTGGGGCGACGGGCCCACTGGACCGCGCCCCGGCCGCCGACCCGGGTCGGCGGGGCTGCGATGTAGTGGCCCTCGCCCCGGGCGACGAGGTCGATCGACGCGGCGTTCCAGCCGAGGTGCATGACGAGGTCGGGGACCTTGGCGGCGGCACCGGGGGAGACGAAGAAGAGCATGCGGCGGTCGGGCGTGCAGGTGGCCGGGCCGAGCGTCAGCTCCATCCGCTCCATCCGCGCGAGCGCCAGGAAGCCCGCCGACTCCGGTACGTCGATCACGTCGAAGCTCCGGCCGGTCGGCAACAGGATGGCGGAGGAAGGGTGCTTGGACCACATCCGGCGGGCCGCCGCCCCGCTGCCGGTCGCCGCTCCCGCCCAGTCGGGCCGCAGGGCGTGCGCGCCGGGCAGCGCGCAGTGCGCGTCCCCGCAGCAGCACTGCTCGTGCCCGTCCACCGCCTCCAGCCAGCTGCCCGGGAAGACGTCCCAGTGGCGTTCCTCCGTGTAGCGGACGGCGGCGTCGAGCAGTTGCTCGCCGCGCTGCGGGGGGAGCGGGGCGTTTCCCGTGAGTGTGATCGGCTTTTCCACGTCCAGCACAACTCCCCGCACCACCGGTGGTTACGGCCGCCCCCCGCAGCCGTGCCGGTGCACAGGCACCGCATATGGGGCGCACGGGTGCACGGGCGGGGGCGCGTGCGGGGCCGGGCGCCCATGTGCGGGTAGGGAATGCCAGGGCCGTGCGTCGGCCCGGCCTCCGGGCTGTTCCGGGGCGGCGGAGCGGGACGCGCGGGTCTTTTGCGTGAAGTGGCCGAAAAACAGCAGCTCTCATGCTGGTCGTACCGAATACAGAGGAATGGGCGCATTGCTTGCGCCGACGACGGGCAGTGATGCCACCACCTACTACCGCGCTCTCCAGGGGGACGTACATGGCAGCCAGACCACTCGTAGCCCGACAGCCGAACGAAAGGCTCCAGACGCTCATCCAGGAGGCGGCCTGTTCCAACGCGGGCCTGGCGCGCAGGGTCAACATGGTCGGCGCGGAACGGGGGCTCGATCTCCGGTACGACAAGACCTCCGTGGCCCGCTGGCTGCGCGGGCAGCAGCCCCGGGGCCGGGCGCCGGGGATCATCGCCGAGGCAATCGGCCGCAAGCTCGGCCGCACGGTCACCATCGACGAGATCGGCATGGCCAACGGCAAGAACCTCGCCTCCGGCGTCGGCCTCCAGTTCGCCCCGACCGTGCTCGGGGCGATCGAGCAGGTCTGCGAGCTGTGGCGCAGTGACGTGGGCCGCCGCGACCTGCTCTCCGGCTCCACCGTCGCCTCCTCCGCGCTGGTCGAGCCCAGCCGGGACTGGCTGATCACCGGGACCGACTCCCAGGTCGCCCGCAACGCCGGCGCCCGGGTGGGGCGTTCGGACGTGGAAGCGGTGCGTGCCATGACGGCCGCACTGGTCGACCTCGACCACCGGTTCGGCAGCGGGCACGTCCGCCCGGTGCTGGTCCACTACCTCAACAGCGTGGTCTCCGGGCTGCTTTCGGGGGCGTACCGCGAGTCGGTGGGACGGGAGTTGTTCGCGGCCGTGGCCCGACTCACCGAACTGGGCGGCTACATGGCCATCGACACCGGGCAACCCGGGCTGGCCCAGCGCTACTACATCCAGGCCCTGCGCCTCGCGCAGGCGGCGGGCGACCGGGCGTACGGCGGCTACGTGCTGGCCGCCTCGATGAGTCACCTCGCCGCCCAGCTCGGCAACCCCCGTGAGATCGCGCAGCTCGCCCGCGCGGCCCAGGAGGGCGCGCGCGGCCAGGTGACGCCGCGGGCGGAGTCGATGTTCCTCGCCGCGGAGGCGCGCGGGCACGCGGCTCTGGGCGACGCCGCCACCTGCGAGGAGGTGGCCGGCCGTGCGGTGGAGGCGCTGGAGCGGGCCGGTACGGACACCGGCGACGACCCGTCGTGGATCGCGCACTTCGACGAGGGGTACCTCGCGGACGAACTCGCGCACTGCCACCGTGATCTGGGTCAGGGCACCGCTGCGGCCCGCCGGGCCAAGGAGGCGCTCGCCGCGCTTCCGGAGACCAGGGCGCGCCGGCGCGGCATCGCCCTGGTGCTTCTCGCCACCGCCCAGGTTCAGCAGCGTGAGGTCGAACAGGCCTGCTACACGGGCCTGCGGGCGGTGGAGCTGCTGGAGACGGTGCGTTCCAGCCGGGGCGCGGAGTACCTGGACGACCTCCAGCAGCGGCTGCTGCCGTACGGGGAGGAGTCGGCGGTCCGGGAGTTCAGCGCACGCCTGGATCTCCAGGCCGCCTGAGGGACGCCCAGGGGGCGGGAGCAGCGCGCGGGACGGACCGCCGCGCGCGCCGTACGGGAAGGTGTGCGCCGACCGCACTCCGGTACGGCGCGTGCCCCGGTGCCCGACGGCGTGGCGGAAGTCTCAGGGCTGTCCCGCGGTTCCCGGCGGGTGCGCGCCGACAGCCACGGCGCCGTGCCGCGTCTTGGCGCTCCTGAGCTGCTGGTTCGTCCCCCGTACGAGAGCCCGGTATCCGGAGTCCTCCGTTCGCCTCCCGGGCCGTCGAGAAGCCGTACGGCTGGTGAAGGGACGGTGCGGGGCGCGGACGCGCTTGGCGAAGCCGGGCAATCACCCGATAGCGTGAGCCGACGTTTTCGTTGGTTGACACGTAGGAGTCCCGGTGACGCAGAGCGGACAGGGTGACGATCAGCAGCTCCCAGCTGTACGGCCCGCCCACGAAGGTGTCGTGCTGCCCGCGGACGGTGGTGCCCCCTGGAACCCCGCTGCCGCGGACGGCCGGCCACAGGAGTCCGCCCCGGCGGGCGGCTCGCCGTGGGACGGCCAGGCGTGGGGGTCCCAGCCGCCACCGCAGCAGCACCCGGGTGACCCGGCGCAGTCGTACCAGCAGCAGGGCGGCTATCCGCAGTCCGGCGGCTACGGCACGCACGACCCGTACCAGCAGGCCCAGCAGGCGCAGTACCTGCCGGCGTCCGGCGGTTACCAGGGTGGGCAGCCGAACACCTATCAGCAGCCCCCGCAGGGGCAGCCGATGCCGCCGGCGCAGCCGCAGCCGTACGCGCAGCCGCTGCCGCCGGAGGCCGTACCGGGCAGGGCGCCGGGCGGGGACTCCGACGCCACGCAGTTCATCGCACCGGTGCCGGCCGGGCCGGACGGCGACGCGACCCAGTACATCCCGCCGACTCCCGCCGCCCCGTACGACATACGCCCGGGGGCGCCGGAGGACCGGCGGCCCCCCTCGGAGTTCGACAACCTCTTCCGCAGCGACGAACCGGCCGGCGCCACCACGCAGATGCCCCGGGTCGACCCCGCGCACCAGCAGCCGCCCGCGCACCAGCAGTACGGTCACCCGCAGGGCCAGCCGCAAGGACAGTCGCAGGGACAGCCGCAGGGCTATCCGGGCGGCCAACTCCCGCCCCGCGCCCAGCAGCAGGGATACACGACCGGCTACCAGGGCCCCCAGGGGCCGTACGAGACCCCCCAGGCCGCGTACGAGCCCGAGCCCGAGCCGCGCCGGAGGTCGGCGCACATCCCGCTCATCGCGGCCGTGGTGGTCGGCTGTGCGGTCGTCGGCCTCGGCGCCGGTGCGCTGCTGAGCGGCGGCGGCGACTCGAAGGACGACAAGCAGCCCGTGGCCTCGGCGAGTTCGCCCGGCGCAGACTCCTCGGCGCCCGCCGCCGAGGATCTGGCGAAGCCGCAGGCGGTGGAGCTGGACAAGCTCCTCGCCGACAGCAACAACAGCCGGGAGACGGTGATCGGGGCCGTCGAGAAGATCAAGAACTGCAAGGACCTGGACCAGGCGGCATCCGACCTCGAGGGCGCCGCCCAGCAGCGCCGCGATCTGGTGACCCGGCTGAAGAGCGTGGCGATCGACCAACTGCCGGACAACGCCGCGCTCGCCTCTTCCCTGACCCGAGCCTGGGAGGCTTCGGCCTCGGCCGACGAGCACTACGCGAACTGGGCGCATCAGGCGAAGGGCAAGAAGGCGTGCAAGGGCGGCAAGGCCGCCGGCACCAATGAGACGAGCAGGGCGGGCGTGAAGAGCGGCGAGGCGACCACCGCCAAGAAGCAGGCGTCCGGCCTGTGGAACTCCATCGCCGAGAAGTACGGCCTCACCAGCCGCGCCTACACGGAGCTCTGAGTCCCCCGAGGTGCCGCGAAGCGCCCCCGGAGCCCCGGGCTCCGGGGCCGCTCAGCCCCGTACGGCCTTGGCGTCCGACAGGGTCTCCGTGACGTCCGTGAACCCCTTCTTCTGCGACACCAGCCGGCCCCCGTGGACCACCTGGAAGGTGACCTGGCCGTTGACGATCCGGGGGTACGCGGCCGAGCCGAGCATGTCCTGGTAGCGCCAGCGCAGTTGCGGGGTGAGGCCGCCGGTGTCCACCTTCAGCCCGTGGTTCAGCACCGAGGTGACCGCCGACGCGCTCACCCCGCCGTCACCCAGCGCTTCGACGGCCGCCTCCAGCACGGTGTACGCGATCCAGGTGGTCTGCACGGCCGAGTCCGCGGGATCGATGCTGTCGTCCTCGAAGGCGTACTTCCGGACAGCCTCGCGCAGGTCGCTCCAGCGCGCGTCCGAGGACACGGGGTACCACCCGGTGACGAGCGCTCCCTCGAAGGGGCTGTTCCGGCCGCCGGTGCTGTCGATGAGCGGCTGGCTGACGCTGCCCAGCACCGAGGAGATCCTGACTCCGCCCTCGTTCGAGGGAAGCCGGCGGAAGGAGTCGAAGAAGGTGCCGGTGCGTTCGCCGAGGACCGCGGTGACACAGCCGTCCCCGGCCGCGTCGAGGGCCTTCGTGGCCTCGGAGTCGTACGAGGTCGCCGACTCGGGGGCCACCACGTCGGTGGCGGCGTGCCGGTGGTCCAGGGCCAGTCCGGCGTCGAACAGCGTCGCCATGCTGTCTCCGACGATGGAGTCCGGGCGGACCAGCGACACCTTCTCGCAGGAGCCCGCCAGTTGTCTGCCGTTGCCCGCCAACAGCGCCGCCTGCCCGCCGTTGACCGGGTACGACACGAAGCTCTGGAACTCCTCGTCGGACGCGCCGTAGCCGCCGATGTACGGGATGCCCGCCGCCTCCAGCGGCGCCATGAAGGTCTGGCCGTGCCGGCTGTAGGAACCGACCACCGCCGCGACGTCCCGGTCGACCGCCTCGCGCGCGCACTTCTCGGCGCCGGCGAGCGAGTCCTCCTCGTCGCAGGTGAGCACCTTCAGCTCGTGCCCGCCGATGCCGCCCCGCCCGTTGATCCACTTCGCGTAGGTGGTGGCGGTGGCCGTCACTCCGGCCATCGTGACGGAGTCCGCGTCCTCGGAAGCGCCCGGGGCCCAGGTCATCACCGTGACCGTGCCGTCGGAGTCCGCGGCCGCGCCGGGGAGCGCCCCGCAGCCGGACAGCAGCAGTGCTCCGGCCGCCGCCGCCGCTCCGACGACGAGCCGGCGCGTGCCCGGGGAAGCGGGAGAGTCGAAGAAGCGGAGAAGGGGGGCGCGCAGCCGTCCGGTCATGGACACGGAGCCTGCCGGGCCCCGGGTAACGGCGCTGTGTGCGACAGGCAACGGGACGTGACCGGACGGTGAATTCCGGGGGCCCGCACGTACCCGGCGCGAGGGAACGTACGATCGACAACCGTGCACCAAGGTTCGGAGAACACTTCCCGTCGAGGCCGCCGCTCCACCACCATGGACGGCATGCCGCTCAATGACATGCCCTGGTGGCGCTGGCGCAGCAACGTGCGCTCGGCGCTGCACATGCTCTCCGACCCCGTCTTCCACCACGAGTGCTGGCTGGCCGGCCGGGAAGGGTACGGCGACGTCACCGACGCCGTGTACCGCCTGGTCGAGGACACCTGGCTGGACAACTGGTCCGCCGAGAAGTACATCGGCACGATCTTCCGCGACCCGGCCGAGGCCGCCGCCGTGGACGCCGCCGTGCTGCGGGTGCTGCGCATCATGCACCAGGTCGGCGCGGACGCCCCCGTCTCCGCCTACCTGGAGCACGCGGGATGGCCGGAGGCCGTCCAGACCACCCGCGAGGCCCATGTGCTGCTCGCCACCAACGACGGCGACGACCCCGACGTCCCGCCGCGCTCTCTGGACGTCCTCCGCATCATGACCAGATCGGCCTGAGGCCCGGCGGGTGTGGCAATCTACGGGGATGACCGCGCCGCAGCCCGCTTCCCCCGCCCCGGACGCCCCGGTAGTCGCTTCCGAGAGCTCCGAAAGTTATGTTCTCGTGCTGTCCTGCCCGGACAAACAGGGCATCGTGCACGCCGTGTCGAGCTATCTCTTCATGACCGGCTGCAACATCGAGGACAGCCAGCAGTTCGGTGACCACGACACGGGCCTGTTCTTCATGCGGGTCCACTTCTCGGCGTCCTCGCCGGTGTCGGTGGAGAAGCTTCGGGCGAGCTTCGCCGCGATCGGCGACTCCTTCCACATGGAGTGGCAGATCCACCTCGCGTCGGAGCGGATGCGGGTGGTGCTGATGGTCAGCAAGTTCGGGCACTGCCTGAACGACCTGCTGTTCCGGTCCCGGATCGGCGCGCTGCCGGTGGAGATCGCGGCCGTCGTCTCCAACCACGAGGACTTCGCCGAGCTGGTCGGTTCCTACGGCGTGCCCTTCCGGCACATCCCCGTCACCCGGGACACCAAGGCAGAAGCCGAGGCCGAGCTGCTGGAGCTGGTCCGCGCGGAGAACGTCGAACTCGTCGTCCTCGCCCGCTACATGCAGGTCCTCTCCGACGACCTCTGCAAGGCGCTCAGCGGCCGGATCATCAACATCCACCACTCCTTCCTGCCGAGCTTCAAGGGCGCACGCCCCTACCACCAGGCGCACGCGCGGGGCGTGAAGCTGATCGGCGCGACCGCCCACTACGTGACGGCCGACCTCGACGAGGGGCCGATCATCGAGCAGGAGGTCGAGCGCGTGGGCCACGGCGTCACCCCGGACCAACTGGTCGCGATCGGCCGGGACGTGGAGTGCCAGGCCCTCGCCCGCGCGGTGAAGTGGCACGCGGAACGGCGCATCCTGCTCAACGGCCGCCGCACGGTGGTCTTCGCCTGAGCGGCAGCCGGGTGCCCGGCGACCGGACGCGGTCGGGCCGCCCGCCCGCGTCACACCCGGGCCGCGTGCCGGCGGGCGCGCGTCACGGCCGGGCCGCGTCGCACCCCGGACGTGTCACAACCGGCTGAGCGAGGCCGCCGCGTACAGCACGTCCTTGATGGCCTGACGGTCACCGATCCGCCCCACCGCGGCCTCCACCGGCGGCACATGGCCCGCGACCAGCTCGCAGAACTCCACGCCGTCCAGGGCGATCTGCGCCACCGTGTGGTCGGCCGAGCCGACCGCGGCGGGCGAGTCCAGCGGGATGTACCAGTTCCCGCCGCCCCGGCCCTCCACTTCGAGGTGGAGCGAGCGCCCCGGGGAACCCGCCGCGACCAGCTCCTTCGCGGGCGCGGCCAGCCCCGCCCGGCGCCGTACCGCCAGCGCACCGGGCAACAGCCGGGCGGCCAGGTCGACCATCCGGTTCAGGTGCCCCGCGGCCGGCGGGTCGTACGGGTAGTGGACCGCCCGCGCGATGTCCCAGCCGTGCACCCAGCACTCGAAGGCCCGCTCCACCAGCGAGTCCCGGACCGACAGCGAGAAGCTCCCGTACGAGACGGAGTCGTCCGCCACCGCGTGCTCGGCGAACGAGACCGTACGCAGCAGGGTGTGGTTCAGCTCGCGCCACGGCGTACGGATGGACCGGGTCGCCGGGCGGGCCGACTCCGACCAGATCGCCTCCGTGCGCGCGACCGGGTTACGGGCCAGGTCCCGCCCGCCCAGCGGATCGGGCAGCCCGAGCGCGTCGGCCACGAGGCCGTCGACGGCCAGCAGATGGGCGATCACCCCGGCCACCGTCGTCTTCCGGGTGGCGGGCTTCTCGTCCTCGAACCACCGCAGCCGCACCGGGGCGTGCCACTCGGCGTCGCCGATGTCCCGGAGCAGCGCGTCGAGCCGCGCGGTCTCCGCGTCGTAGGGCGCCGCCCACTCCGGAAGCGGGATCCCGGCCGGACGCCGTTCGAGGCAGCTCTCGATGACCCGGGTGCGGAGCTTCGGGTCGAGGTCCAGCGAACGGTCGGTGTGCAGCAGCCCCACCGCGTCCCGCAGCCGCGTCCCCTCCTCGCGGCAGGGCAGACAGCCGGCGAGGTGCTCCTCCACGGCCGCGCCCTCCTCGGCCGAACAGGCGGCCAGCGCCCACGCGCCGAGCATCGAGCGCAGCGCGGAGTGCGAGGCTTCGGGCACCGGGACCACCGGCACGGGGACGGTCGGCAGCACGAACGGGGGCGGCTCCGGACGGCGGCGTGGCCGCGGCAGGGCTTCCACCTCTTCCTCCGGGTCCGCCTCCGCGTCCGGCCCGTCCTCCGCCTCCGACCCGTCCTCCGCCTCCGCGTCCGGCCCGTTCTCGGGCACGGACAGGTCCCCCGCGTCGGTGAGGTCCGCGAGGTCGGTCAGGTCCGAGGGGAGCACCGGCCTCGGTACGGAGTCGAGGGCCAGGTCGTCCGGGGCGCTGCGCGGGCCCGGTATCCGCCGGGTGCGCCGCACGTCGTCCCCCGCACCCCCGGTTCCGCCGCTGCCGTCGCCGTGGCCGCTCACAGGGCACGTCCGTAGCCGGGCGGCGAGAAACCGTCCGCCGTGGCGAGATTCGCCGTCGAGAGGAGCTGGAGTCCGAGCCGCAGCCGGCGGCGGGCCTCGATCTCGGTCACCCCGAGGTCGGCGGCGGCCTGCCGGTAGTCGCGGCGCTGGATGTAGGCGAGTTCCAGCGCGGCCCGCAGTGGTTCGGGCATGGTGGCCGCGATGTAGTCGGCGCGGGCCGCGGCGGTCGCCCTGCGCAGACGTTCGTCCAGCTCGGAGGTGTCCGGCGGGCCGTCGCTCCGGCCGTCGGGCCCCTCGTACGCGTCGCGCTCCGCCGAGCGCAGCCGCTCCACCGAACGCCGGTGGGCCAGCCGCGCCACCCAGGACCGCATGGAGCCCAGCCGGGGATCGTAGGCGTCCGGGTTCTCCCATACATGGGCGAAGACCTCGCGGGTCACGATGTCGGCGGCGTCCTCGTCGTCCAGCATCCGGTTGGCCTGGCTGTGGACGAGTGCGGCGAACCGGTCGTAGAGCTCGCCGAGGGCCGCCGCCTCGCCGCGCGCCAGCCGTTGCTGCATCCTGCGGTCCCAGCGGGGAGGTGCGCCGTACGCCATGAAACCCCCAGCCCTGCGCCCTGCGGTCGGTCCCGAAACGTGCCCCCGTGCCTCTCGTGCACCTTGAATGTAGTGCGCGACCCCGTCCGAACACGAACCTTTGCGCCAACTACCTCGTGGCGGGCCGTTGAATGGTAAAGGGGCCCGGTGACGGAAGGGCGGGCGGCGGGCGGGCTGCCGGTGCCATCGGGGCGGGGGCGTGCGGTAGGGCTTCTTGCCGGTCCTGGCCCCCGCAAACCCGCGTGCGCACAGAAGAGTGGCTCGGTGTTTCATGGAGGGGCGAATGGGCAGCCGCGAGGAGGAACGGAATCCTCCGCATCGACACCGGTCCGGTACCGGTCTCGTCGGGAGCCCCGGAACGAGAGGTCCAGTCGCGTGACGCTGAAGGTGGACGAGGCCGAGCAGGGCGGTTGGACCGTGCTCCGGATAAACGGCGAGCTCGACCTGGTGACGTCACCCGTCGTCCGTAGTTCCGTGCACGGAGCCGTCGCGGCGGGGCGGCATCAGGTCGTCCTCGACCTGACGGACGTACTTTTCTGCGACTCCAGCGGCGTCGGGGTGCTGATCGCCTCCCGCCGGCTGATGAAGTCCTGCGGTGGCCGGCTGCGGCTGATCCTGCCTGCCCGGGGAGCCGAGGACGGCTCCCACGTCAACCGGGTGCTCGCCGCGCTGGGCGTGCGCCGGCTCTTCGAGGTCTATCCCGACGCGGACGCCGCCGTCGACGAGACCGCTCTCCCGCTGCCCGCCTGACAGTCCGACGGATGACGGGTTCGGTGCGGTTGTCATACCGCTTTGTCACATTGCTGTCTTGCCGCAGTGACACGTGACGACGTCGGGCGTCGTACGCTCCCCGCTATGGACAGCGCAGAATACGAGCGCAAGATCGCGCACCGCTTCGCCGCCTTCGACCAGGACGGCAGTGGCTACATCGACCGGACCGACTTCAACGCCGCCGCGGCCCGACTGCTTGCCGAGTTCGGCACGACGGCCCGGTGCGACCGGGGGCAGGCTCTCTACAGCGGGGCGGAGGCCTTCTGGCAGGGGATGGCCGGGATCGCGGACGTGGACGGTGACCAGCGGGTCAGCCGCGAGGAGTTCGTGGGCGGGGCGGTGAAGCGGCTGCGGGACAGCCCCGAACGGTTCGCGGAGATCGCCCGCCCCTTCCTGCGCGCGGCCATCGACGTCGCCGCCGCCGACGGCGCCCACGCCTCCTTCGGCGCCCCGGTCCGGGGAGCCTCGGCCACCGGTACGGCTCCGGTCGACGCGGTGGAGCGGGCCCTGCGGGTGCTCGGCGCGGACGCGGACATCGCGCGCGTCGCCGCCCGGAGCCTGGACACCGATCAGGACGGGCTCGTCGCGGAGGACGACGCCGTGGCGGCCCTCGCCGCGTACGTCACCGTGGTCGAGCCGGACGCCTGACGCGGGAGGGCCGGACGCGGCAACGCCGGATGCCGGAGCGTGGGGTCGGGCCGTACATGTGAGCCCCCCGCGCTCCGGCCGCGCACTCCGTGGTGCGCCGGGCGTGCGGGTGGGCGTGCATTCGCTCAGGCGTCCTGCCTCCTCCTTCGCGCAGATGTCCGGCCCGGTCGTCCGCGGGCGCCGGAGCGAACCGTTCCGCCAGGGGTGAGCCCGGTCCCCGCACACGGTGACGTGCGGTGACGTAGGGAGGCCACCCCTCGCGCCGGTTCTGCGACGCCCCGTGGCCGGGTCGTCACCGGCAGGAGTCGTCGGCGTGCTCGGGTACGCTCCGTGGGATGCGAGAGCTAGTGGAACCGGACGCTCCGGAGGCGGCCCGCGCGGCGGCCGAGGGCCGGGTGCGGTGCCTTGCTCGTACCTCAGGGAGCTGCACCGGGCCGGGCCGGACGGCGATGCCGCGGGCGCGGAGGGCCGTCTGGGCGGCCTCCGGCCGAGAGCGTCGCACAGTATGCACCACGCGTACTCCTTCGCGCGTGAATATGCCCGAAGCGCTTGTTGCGGTGACTGTACGTCAACCATGCTGTCGCGCACAGGAATCACGTTCCGTGATCCTGAGGAGGCGCGAGGCGATGTGTCCGCCGGTTCGGATGGTGTGAGCGGTGCAGGTGCTTCAGGTTCAGCTGGAGGTCGGGGCGGATCCCGCAGAGGTGGGACGTGCCCGCAGATGGGCGCGGTCGCGCCTGGAGGGGTCGGGGATAAGGGACGACGAGCCGCTCGCCGAGACGCTCATCCTCCTGATCTCGGAACTGGTCACCAACGCGGTGGTGCACACGGGCTGTCCGGCCGTACTGCGGATGCTCTTCGGCCCGACCGGTGCGCCGGGGGCGGGCGGCACCGTGCGCGTGGAGGTGGCGGACGCGAGCGCCCGCCCGCCGAAGCAGCGTCACGCGGAGGGCGACGACACCAACGGGCGCGGCCTGGAGCTGGTCGACGGGCTCGCCGACCGCTGGGGCTGGATGCCCGAGGGCACCGGGAAGCAGATCTGGTGCGAGGTCGACCGGCACGGCCGCGCGGCGTCCCAGGCGCGTGCGGAGGACCCGGCCGCGCTCGACGCCTACGACCCGCTGCTCGCCTTCAGCGATCTCTATCCCGATCTGACCTGACAGCCCTGAAGCGTGTTGCGACACGTTTGAGGGCCCGTACCGAGTCACCCCCGGACGTCGGTGGCCGCGCGGAAGGTCCTGCGGTAGACGGTCGGGGGGACGCCCAGGGCGGCCTGGAAGTGCTGGCGGAGCGAGGTCGCGGTGCCGAAACCGGACTGGTGGGCGATCTGGTCGACGGTGAGGCCGGAGGACTCCAGGAGCCGGCGGGCGTGTTCCACCCGCTGCTGGGTGATCCACTGGCCGGGGCTGATTCCGGCCTCCTCGCGGAAGCGGCGGGTGAAGGTCCGTACGCTCATCGACTCGCGCTCCGCCATGTCCCGCAGCTGGATCGGCCGGTCCAGGCGGTCGAGCGCCCAGGCCCTGGCCGCGGTCGTGGTGGCGAACCGGGTTTCGGGGACCGGGCGTTGGATGAACTGGCGCTGGCCGCCGTCCCGGTGCGGTGGTACGACCGTGCGGCGCGCCACGTCGTTGGCGACGGCGGTGCCGTGGTCGCGTCGCACGAGGTGCAGACAGAGATCGAGGCCCGCGGCCACACCGGCGGAGGTGAGCACGTCCCCGTCGTCCACGAAGAGCACGTCCGGATCGACCCGGACCTTCGGGAAGAGCCGCTGGAAGTGGTCGGCGGACGCCCAGTGGGTGGTGGCGGGGCGGCCGTCCAGCCGGCCGGCGGCGGCGAGGACGTACCCGCCGGTGCAGATGGCGACCAGCCGGGTGCCGGGCCGGATGCGGGCGAAGGCGGCGGTGAGTTCGCCGGTCAGCCGGCCCTCGTCGTACACCGGGCCCAGTTCGTACGAGGCGGGGACCACGACCGTGTCGGCTTCCGCGAGGGCCTCGGGGCCGTTGCGGACCATCACCGCGAAGTCCGCGTCCGTCTGCACCGGGCCGGGCGGCCGGACGGAGCAGGTGACGACTTCGTAGAGCGGCTCACCCTCGCCGACGGGCCCGAGGCACCGGGCGATCCCGAAGATCCGCTGCGGGATGCCCAGTTCGAAGGGGATCACTCCGTCCAGCGCGAGCACCACCACACGGTGGACCACGACCGCCTCCTCTTTTAACCTCTTGGTGGTATAGACCTTCGCCTGGTACACCTCTGCGATGTGACGGAGAAGCAACGGAACGGCGCACGCATTCCCGGGCTCGGTGATCAAGGGACCGTACACGCCCCGCGACAGCTCGCCCAGGGGTGGGACCCGGCCGCACCGACGGTGCTTCCCGGGGTCGGTGGCGGCCCGGCCGAGCCGCTCTGGAACCGTAACTTCCGGTACTTCTTCGTCGCCCGCACCGTCGCCCTCTTCGGCGACGGCATGATCCCCGTGGCGCTCACCGCCGGGCTGCTGGGCGCGGGCCGCCCGACCTCCTCCGTGGGATATGCGCTCGCCTCCTGGATGGCCCCGCTGGCGGTGTTCGTGCTCTTCGGCGGGGTGCTCGCCGACAAGTTCACCCCGCGCCGGATGATGGTCGCCGCCGACGTGCTGCGGCTGGCCGGCGCCTCGGCGCTGGCGGTCCTCTTCACCACCGGCAGCCCGCCCCTGTGGGCGGTCTGCTCGCTCAGCGCGGTCGCGGGTGTCGGCGCCGCGCTGTTCCAACCGGGCGTCGCCTCGACCGTGCCCCGGATCTCCACCGACGTCCAGCGCGCCAACGCGGTCCTGCGGGTCTCCGAGGCCCTGATGACGATGGCCGGCCCGGCTTTCGCGGGCCTGCTGGTCGGACTGGCGAGCGCCGGAGCGGTGTACGTCGCCAACGCGGCCACCTTCGCCGTCTCGGGCATCTGCCTCTTCCTGCTGAGACTCGCTCCCGCCCCGCACGACGAAGTGCCGCGCGGCGGTTTCGTCGCCGAACTGGTCGACGGCTGGCGCGAGTTCCGTGCCCGGTCCTGGCTCTGGGGAGTGATTGCGATCTGGACGGTGTACGGCTTCGCCGTCCTCGGCCCGGTCCAGCCGCTCACCGCCGTCCGGATCACCGAAGGCCACGGCTCGGGGACGTACGGCGTGATGATGGCGGTCAGCGGTGCGGGCAGCGTGGTCGGCGGGCTGCTCGCCCTCCGGCTGCGCCCGCGCCGCCCGCTCGCCGCGGGGGCGCTGGCCCTCCCGGCCGTCGCCGTCAACCTGGTGGTGCTGGGCCTCGACCTGCCGGTCGCGGCGCTCGGCGCCGGCCAGGCGGTGGCCGGCGCGGCCTCCGCGTTCTGGCTGGTGATGTGGTCCACGACGGTCCAGACCCATGTGCCGCCCGAGGCGCTGAACCGGCTGCACGCCTACGACGTGGCGGGGTCGCTCCTGATGGTCGCGGCGGGCCGCGCGCTGGCGGGCCCGGTCGCCGAGGCGGTCGGCACGTCCTCGCTGTTCCTGGCGGGCGCCGTGATCAACCTGCTCGTCGTGTCCGCGCTGCTCGTCGCGCGCCCCATCAGCCGACTGGAGCGCGCGGGATGACCGGGGCGGTACGGGGACGGGGGCGGGTCCCCGGGAGGCCCGCCGCCGCGCGCACCCGTGGGGTCGCGGCGGCCTGTGCCGTACTGACCGTCGCCACCGCCCTCGCCGTCCGCGCCGTCTCGGACGGCGAGGGCGGGAAGTACGCGGGCGACGCGCTCTACACGGTGCTGGTCCACGCCCTGGCGGTGCTGGTCGCCCCGCGCGTCCGCCCGGCCCTCGCGGCGGGGGCGGCGCTGGTCCTCAGCTGCGCCGTGGAGGTCGCGCAGTTGACCGGCGTGCCCGCCGGACTGTCGGCCCGCTCGGAGGTGTTCCGGCTGGTGCTCGGCTCGACCTTCAACGCCCCGGACCTGCTCTGGTACGCGGTGGGCGCGGCGTTCTCGTGGGGCGTGCACCGGGCGGTGCGGCGGTGGGCCGCGACGGTGGCGGGCCGGTCCGCTCAGGCCTCGCGGCGGGTCCGCCCCTCGGACTCCTGAAGCTCCAGGAGCCGCAGCACGTGTTCGGCGGTGCGCTTGCGGCTGTTGCCGGAGACCCAGAGCGCGGCGCCGGTCACGGCGAAGGGCACCGAGAGGCCGAGGACGCCGATGAGCTCCGGCCACTGGCGTTCGTCCGCGCAGACGTTCTTGCTGCTCGGCGAGTACACCTCCGACACGGGCGCGCCGCAGTCGATCTCGTGGTCGCCGATGGAGGAGGTGACGCTGAAGGGCACCAGGAGCAGCCAGCCCAGCCACACCAGCAGGACGACCGCGACTGCCACCAGGCCCATGCCCCAGGCGGATCGGGTGGAGGCGCGGCGGTCGAACTCCTGGCGGGTTTCCCAGTACATGGTGATCTGTCCTCGTTGTCGGGGTGGCTGCGGGTGTCGTGGGCCGCAAGGGTGGCTGTGCTTCCGGCAGTTGATCGTACGCATCCCGTACATCTGTCCGAAGGCCGGTGGCCCGATCCCTGCGACAGGTGGCTTCCAGGCCACTCGTCCGTACCCCGTCCCCGGCCGGATGCTCATGGACGTGACCCAGACAACCGAGTGCGCCGCCCGGGGCGAGGGCGAGCGCCGGATTCCGGCCCCGGCCGACAAGTCCCCCCGCCCGTACCGTTTCCCGACCGTCCCCCGGATCCACCGTGCCTGGATCGTCGCCGCCGTCGCCTTCGTGACGATCATCGGCGGCGCCGCGTTCAACGCCCTGCCCGGTCTCCTCATCGACCCGCTGCACGCGGAGTTCCGCTGGTCGCGCGGCGAGATCGGCCTCGCCGTCTCGATCGACCTCGCGCTCTACGGGATCACCGCGCCCTTCGCCGCCGCGCTGATGGACCGGTTCGGCATCCGCCGGGTGGTCGCCCTCGCGCTGACCGTGGTGGCCGCCGGTGCGCTCGGCAGTGTCTGGATGACCGCTTCCTGGCAACTGATGATCTACTGGGGCCTTTTGGTGGGGATCGGTACGGGCTCCATGGCGATGTCCTTCTCCGCGACCGTCGCCAACCGCTGGTTCGTCGCCCGGCACGGCCTGGTCACCGGCATCCTCACCGCCGCCGGAGCCTCCGGCCAGCTGGTCTTCCTGCCGCTCTGCGCCTGGATCGTCAAGGAGCACGGCTGGCAGCCCGCCTCGATGACGGTCGCCCTCGCCGCCCTGGTCGTCGTACCGCTCGTCTGGTTCTTGTTGCGCGACCACCCCGCCGACGTGGGTCTCGCCCCCTACGGCGGTGCGTACACCCGGAAGCCGGCTCCCACCCGGGGCGCCGCCGCCAGGACCCTGCGGGTGCTCTTCGACGCGGCCCGCACCGGACAGTTCTGGCTGCTGGCCGGGGCGTTCGCGATCTGCGGCGCGTCGACCAACGGCCTGATCCGCACCCACTTCGTGCCCTCCGCCCACGACCACCACATGCCGGTCACGGCCGCCGCTTCGCTGCTCGCCGTCATCGGGGTCTTCGACATCGTCGGCACCGTCTTCTCCGGCTGGCTCACCGACCGCTTCGACTCCCGCCGGCTGCTCGCCGTCTACTACGCGCTGCGCGGCATCTCGCTGCTCTTCCTGCCGGTCCTGATGGCGCCCTCGGTGCACCCGCCGATGGTCTTCTTCATCGTCTTCTACGGCCTGGACTGGGTCGCCACCGTCCCGCCCACCATCGCCCTCTGCCGGGAGCACTACGGCGACGACAGCGCGATCGTCTTCGGCTGGGTGCTGGCCTCGCACCAGATCGGCGCGGCCGTGGTCGCGTTCCTCGGCGGAGTGGCCCGGGACGTCTTCGGCTCCTACGACGTCGTCTGGTACTCCGCCGGGGCGCTGTGCGCGGTGGCCGCCTTGATGTCCCTCGTCGTCCGCCGCAAGCCGCTGCCCACGGATGCGCCGACGGTGGTGGCTGCCTGACGGCCGGGACTCGCTGACGCCAACTCCGTTACGGCACGCGGGGACAGGGGCCAGAATGGCTCCATGACGGGGTGGCGCGGAGCGGGCAGGACGACCTGGTGGGTGCTGGCCGGGGCCGGTGCGGCGGTGGCCGTGGGGCTGCTGGTCTGGGTGACGGCGGCGGATCTGGAGCGGTCCAGCCAGATCGCGGGCGTGGTCGGCACGGTGGCCGGGGTGGTCGCGCTGGGGGTGGCGTTCCGGCAGCTCCGGGACGCTGCGCCCTCCGCCCCGGGCCCCGTACCCGCCGACCCGGCTCCCGAGTCCGTACGGGCGGCGGGCGGCTCCAACGCGGCGCGCGGCAGCATCCGGGCCGCCTCCGCGCACGACACCGCGCCCGGCGCCGCACCGGCGGGGGGAGCGGAGACTCCGGGCATCACCGCGACCGGCGGTTCCAACGCGGCCGGCGGCGACATCGACGGCTCGACCGCCCGGCACGGCTCGTGAAGCGCAAGCCCCCGCCCGGCCCGGACACCTCGCCGCTGCCGCCCGTCTCCGCCCGCACGGGGTCCAACGCGGCCGGACGGGACATCCTCAACTCCGTCGCCCTGCACATCGAGAAGGCCACGCTGGCGCCTGCGGAGGCGTACGGCCCCATCCCGGACGACGCGGTGGGCGACGGACTGTCGAACGTGCCGCACGGCGCCCTCTTCGTGGGCCGGTCCACCGCCCTCGACTCGCTGGACACGGCGTTCGCGGAGCCGGGCGGGGTGGTGCTGCGGGCGGTGAGCGGACTCGGCGGGGTCGGTAAGTCCGCCCTCGCCGCCCGCTGGGCGGCCGGGCGCTCCGCGGACCGGCTGAGGTGGTGGATCGGCGCCGACAGCGCGGCAGCCGTCGAAACCGGCCTCGCCGCACTGGCCCGCGCCCTCCAGCCGGGGCTGGCCGGGCTCCCGCAGGAACTCCAACGCGAACGCGCCCTCGCCTGGCTCGCGTCCCACGACGACTGGCTGCTGGTACTCGACAACGTCAACCACCCGGACGACGTACGCCCGTTGCTCGACCGCCTCGGCGGGGGCGGCCGGGTCCTGATCACCACCCGCCTCGCCACCGGCTGGCACCATCTCGCCACCACCGTCCGCCTCGGCGTCTTCGACCCCGCCGAATCCGTCGAGCTGTTCGACCGCATCCTCACCCAGGACGGGCCCCGCGACACCGAGGGCGCGGCCGAGGTGTGCGAGGAGGTGGGCCACCTGGCACTCGCGGTCGAGCAGGCCGCCGCCTACTGCCACGAGAACGGCACGACCCCGCGCGCCTACCTCGCCATGCTCCGCTCCTGGCCCGCCGAGACCTACGCCATCGGCGCGGAGACCACCGACGCGGACCGCACGGTCGCCCGCGTCTGGCGCATCACCCTGGACCGCCTCGCCGACACCCCGCTCGCCGGTGACGTGCTGCGCACCCTCGCCTGGTACGCCCCCGACCACATCCCCCGCGTGCTGCTGGACGAGCTGGCCCCGCCGCCGCTCCTGGCGCGGGCGATCGGCAGGCTGGCGGCCCACAGCATGATCACGGCCGGGCCGGACGGCACTCTGTCCGTGCACCGCCTGGTGCAGGCGCTCGCCCGCACTCCCGACCCGGACGACCCGCACCGCACGGCGGACGCGGTGGCGGAGGCCCGGGAGCGGGCTGCCGACGGGATCCTGGACGCCGCTGGAGACGAGGAGGCGCCGGCCAGTCCGTCCCTGGGCCGGCCGCTCCTCGTCCACGCCGAGGCGCTGGCCGGGAACAGCCGGCCGGAGGACGATACGGAGGCGATGGCCCACCTGCTGGCCTGGATCGCCAGTCGCCTGCTGGAGCAGTACGCCCTGAGCCACGCCGATGTCCTGTTCCGCCGGGCGCTGACCGCCCTGCTCGCGGCCGGGGGTGAGGGCCACTCGGACATGTGGGCCATCCGGAGCAACCTCGCGGGCATCCGGATGGACCAGGGAGAGCCGGAGCGGGCGGCCGAGCTCCTCGAAGAAGTACTCACGGGCATGCGGCGAACCCTGGGGGAGGACCACCCGCACGTTCTCGGCGTCCGGATCAACCTGGCCTCTGCCGCGTACCGGGCCGGGGACGTCGTGCGGGCGGAATCCCTCTTCGACCGCGCCCTCGCCGAGGCGCTCCGCGTCGGAGGCGCCGAACACCCGCGCACCCTGGATGTCAGATCCCGGCTCGCCCACCTGTACGAGGCACGGGGAGACCACCGGCGGGCCCTGGCGATACAGAAAGAGGTGCTCGCCGACCGGGTCCGCATCCTGGGAGAGGACCATCTCGACACCCTTTCCTCGCGCGACGACCTCGCGTACGCCCACGAACGGAGCGGGAATCCGACCCTGGCGGTGCCGTTGCTCCGCAGGAACCTGGACGGCCATCTGCGTCTGCTGGGCGAAGAACACCCCATGACACTCCGCACCCGCAGCCATCTCGCCGAGACCTACAGGTTGGTGGGCAACCCGGCGCGCGCCCTCGGCCTGCACCGCACGAACCTCGCCGACGCGGAACGCCACCTCGGACGGGACCATTCGACGACCCTGGTGATCCGTCACCAACTCGCCATGACCTACCAGAAGATGAAGAGGTACGGCGAGGCCGTCGCGCTGTACGAGGAGGACATCGCCGAGCGCGTTCGGATGCGCGGCCAGGACGACCCCGACGTGCTGCGTGCCCGCCACTTCCTCGCGGGGGCCCTCGCCGAGGCCGGGGAGCACGAACGAGCCCACCTGCTCTACGAGGACGTGCTCGCGGACATGAGGCGGGTCCTCGGCAGGGAACACCGCGACACCCTGGTGGCCCGGTTCAGCGTCGCGCAGAACCTCCTCGTCTCGGGACAGCCCGAGGTGGCGCTGCGCATGCACGAGCGGACCGCCGCCGACCGCGCCCGCATCCTCGGCGCGGACCACCCGGACACCCTGTCGTCCCGGACCCAGGTGGCGATGGCCCTCCTGCTGGTCTTCCGCCCGGCCGAGGGGATCGCCCTGCTGGAGCGCACGCTCGCCGACTGCGCGCGGGCGCTCGGCCCGGACCACCCGCAGACCGTGTCGCTGCGGGAGGACCTGGCCCGCTCGTACGAGACCGTCAGCGAGGCGCTCGGGCGATCCGGTGCGCGATCTTCACCGCGTCCCGGGCCATCTCGCGGAACATTCCGCTGATCGGGTTGGAGAACCCGGTGAAGTACAGCCCCGGCGCCTCCTTCGGCGCCTTCGCGCCGTACGCCACCGGCCGGCCCCGCCCGTCCAGGACGCCGAGGTGCCCGACCAGCCCTTCCAGGGCGCGCCGGTACCCCGTCGCCGCGATCACCGCGTCCGGCGTCAGCCGTGTGCCGTCGGTCAGCACCACCTCCGCGCCCTCGAACGAGGCGATGGCCGCCACCGGCCGCACCCGCCCCGCCTTCACCGCGTCGATCAGCCCCACGTCCTGCACCGGGATCGCCCCGTCCTTGACCCGTGAGTACAGCCCGGTGTCCGGGCGCGGCAGCCCCTGCGCCGCGAGATCCGGCACCGCGGCCTTCGCCATCAGCGCGCCCGCCCGGTCGACCAGCCACACCGGCAGCCGCCGCACCAGGATGCCGGTCGCCTGCGCGGGCCACCCTGCCGTCGAACGCCGCACGATGTGCGGGACCGTACGCACCGCGATCCGCACCTCGGCGGCCCCGCCCTCCACCAGGTCCACCGCGAGCTCGGCCCCGGTGTTCCCGATCCCCGCGACGAGCACGCTCCGGCCCGCGTACGGTGCCGGGTTCCGGTACTGGGCCGCGTGCACCAGCTCCCCGGACCAGGTCTCCCGGCCGGGCCAGTCGGGTATCCGGGGCGTGTGGTTGAAGCCCGTCGCGACGACGACCGCGCGCCCCGTCAGGACCCGCCCGCCGGTCGCCGAGAGCACCCAGCCGGCCCCGTCCGGCGCCCGGTCGATCCGGGACACCTCGACGCCGGTGATCACTTCGAGCTCGTGGAACTCGGCGTACTTCTCCAGGTACCGCACCACGTCGTCCCGGCCCACCCAACGCCCGAACTTCCGGGGCATCTTCAGCCCCGGCAGCGCCGACCACCGCCGGGTGGTGTGCAGATGGAGCCGGTCGTAGTGCCCGCGCCAGGAGGCGCCGACCTTCGGCGCCTTCTCCAGCACGACGACCCGCACCCCCCGCGCGCGCAGCGCGGCGGCAGCCGCGAGGCCACCGGGCCCGCCCCCGATCACGTAGACGGGGCGGTCCTCCGTACGGTCGATGGAGGCCGGGATCACGGCGGGTCGATCAGTGGCGCCATCGGGGGCGCGATCGGCGGGAAGAGCGGAACTGCCGTCGGGGGGCGCGGTGTCGGACATGAGCGTCGAGCCTAATCGCGTGGTACCTGAATGGGTCTCGGCGAAGACCGGAATCCATTGCGAATCGATCACGGGACGCGGTCGGTTGAGGGCTCGTCACGCACGGGTTCGATCCGAGGGTCGAGCGGTGACCGGAGGCGGTTCCGTGCCGTGGCAGTCGGGGGGAGCGTGCCGCCGGATGTGAGGGGCGCGTAATGGAATCTGCCAAATTCATTCATAAGTTGTTCAAATTTTTGCATGAATGCGCCTATGGTTGCCGGGTCGTGGGGCTCATGTCCCCCGGCGCGCGGGCCGTTGGGGGGCGGCCGTTGCATGACGACCCCTCATGCACCGGCCGCGCCAACCCTCCACGCAAGGATGCTCGCGCCTCATGTTCAGCAGACTGAAACACTTCCCGCGCCGAACGGCGGTCGCGTCGGCGGCCGTCGGGATCGTCGCACTCGGAGTCGGCACCGCGACCGCGCTGCCCGCGCTCCCCTGGTCGTCCGCGTCCGCCTCGGACGAGGTCCAAGGGGCGCAGACGCAGGCCGCGGCCGCGACCGGCGCGCCGATGCTTCCGCTGTTCGCCCGCAAGTCCACGGGCCATCTCTACGACTACGAACCGACGGGCTCCGGAGGCTGGAAGACCGCGTACGACATGGGTGGCGGCTTCAGCGCCGCCGACGCCTTCGCCCGGGTGCGCACCTCGGAGGGCGGTACGGCCACCGACCTGTACTTCAGGATCGGCAACGTCCTGTACTACACGGCGGAACGCGGCAACGACACGAAGATCATCGGCAGTGGTTGGAGCCAGTACAACCTGCTGATGTCGCCGGGCAACATGGTCGGTACCTCTCAGGACGAACTCGTCGCCCGTGACGCGGCCGGCGCGCTCTGGCTCTACCAGAGCAAGGCCGACGGTGCCCTCGCCACCCGTGTCCGGATCGGCTCCGGCGGCTGGAACGGGATGAACGCGATCGTCGGCCGGGGCGACTACACCGGCGACGGCAAGGGGGATCTGCTCGCCAGGTCCACCACCGGCACGCTCTACATCTACCCCGGAACCGGGAACGCCGCAGCGGACGCCGGACTCGGGGCCCGCATCACCGTGGGGACCGGGTGGGAGGCGTACAAGACCCTCGTGTCCACCGGGGACAACAACGGTGACGGGAAGCCCGACCTGATCGGGATCGACTCCGCGGGCGCGTCGTGGCTCTTCAAGGGGACCGGCAAGTCGGCCTCCCCCTTCGAGGCCAGGGTGCAGAACGGCACCAGCGGCTGGGCCTCCTTCGACGCGTACTTCTGAGCGCCGGACCGCCGCGCTCACCGCACACCCTCCACACCTGAACCCGAACGGCTGATCACGCATGCGTAGAAACACCCTACTTTCACCCAACCGGCCGCGTCCGCCTGGCCGGTGGACACGACTGCTGAGCTCGACCGCGCTCGCCACCGCGCTGGCGGTCGCGGTGACCGGCAACCAACTCCCCGCACCCGCACAGGAACTCGCGCGCACCGACCTCGCAGCCGACACCGAGGTGCCGGCCTTCGACCCGGACGCCCAGGTGGCGATGCGTGAGGAGCAGTGCCTGCTCGACTACGCCCTTCGCAAGGGTGGCCAGGAACTCAAGGCCGTCGCCCGCGCCGGCCTCAACGGCACCGAGGCGGATCTGCACAAGTACGCCGACAGCGCCTACTGGTACAACGGTGAAACACCCCTCGCCCTCGCCTTCGCCAAGGATCACGCATGGGTCGAGGCGAAGAGCGACGAGGTGAGCGCCCGCCCCGACGTGTGGGAGCAGTCGCTCGACGTCGAGACGCCGCCGCCCGGATACACGTACACGGGATTCCAGTGGGTCGAGAACAAGGACGACCCCTTCGACGCCACCGGCCTGGGCGTCTGGCTGGGAGAGGAGTTCTGGAAGGACGAGTTCGACCTCTACGACGACCAGACGCCGCTCGCAGGTGACCCGTCGGTGGCCGCCGTCAACGCGATAGCGGAGACCCGGTACCCGGACACCTACCCGTACCCGGATTACCCGGATTACGAGGGACGGCTGGCGTTCGAGGACATGACGTTCATGCACGAGATGTACGCCGACGACGCGCGCCTCTTCCTCCAGCACGGCGGATTCCCCGAGACGGCTCCCGACCCGGACAGCATGGAGTTCCGGGTCGACGTCGAGGGGCTCAAGTCCCGCTTCGCGTCCTGCACCACGGGCAACCCGCAGGACCCACGGAACGTTCTCGGCGAGGAGATCCGGGTCGCCTCCACCGAGTGGCAGGCCGAACTCGCCTCGCAGCGGACGCAGCGTGACGCGATCATGGTCGCCGAGTCCCAGGCGTCCAGGCAGCTGACGATCGGGTCGCAGGCCATGGGTGAGGCCCTCGGCCAGTCGATCATCGCGAGCCGTCTGACGGACTGGCAGGCCTACTGGCTGAAGCAGCCGACCACCGCGACCGACTACCCCACCGCTGCCGAGTTCGCGCAGGTAAAGACGGACATCGCGAGTGCGCAGGCACGCGCGCAGGGTCGCGTCTTCGTCGCCGCCCGCGCCGCGCTGGCCGCGAGGGACGAGGCCGCCAAGGCCGAGTCGGCGAAGCAGGCCGCGTACGCGACCGCGGACGCCGCAGGACAGCCGCGCGGCCGTGGCCTCATGTACGGCCAGCAGGCCGTACAGGTCGCCAAGGCGTCGGCAGCGGCCGCGCTGGCGGCCTCCAAGGCCACCGAGACCGCGGCCAACGCGACCCGCGCCTCCGCCGCCGACAGCAAGACGCTGATGGCACTCGCCCAGACCCAGGCGCACGCCTCGGCCGCCGAGTTCCGCCGGATCGCCGCGCAGGAGGCCGCCGCCCAGGCGAAGGCCGCTGCCGACGGCGCCGCTCTGCAGGCGACCAAGGCCGCCGAGAACGCCACCAAGGCCAAGGCCGCGCAGGCCAAGGCCGAAGCCGCCGAGCAGACCGCCAAGGCCGCGGCGGCCGATGCCAAGGCCAAGCGGCTCACGGCGGAGGCCGAGCGGGACAAGGCCGAGACCCAGAAGAACATCGCGGCGTCCGAGAGGGCGAAGGCGGCTGCGGCGGAGGACCGGGCGCAGGCGGAACGCGCGTCTGCCGCGTCGGCGTTGAGCGCCGCACAGACCGCCGGCACCACTGCGGCCACCAAGAAGGACGAGGCACTGGCGGCCGAACGCAGAGCCGTCACGGCCCGCAACAACGCCCTCCAGGCCGAGAGCGACCGCGACGCGGCGCTGTCCCGGATGTACGCCTACGACGCGAAGGCCGAGGCGGACGACGGTACCGAGGCCGCGGAGGCGTCCCGCGCCGCCGCGACCCAGGCCCGCACCGCCGCCGACAACGCCACCACGGCCGCGTCCAACGCCCGTGCCGCGGCGAACGACGCGACCACTGCCGCGTCCAACGCCCGTGAGGCTGCGACCAAGGCGCAAGCGGCCGCCTCGCGCGCGAAGGCGGCTTCGGACGCCGCGCAGCGGGACGTGGCGATCACCCACGCGGCCGTGACGAAGGCGCACGCCGCCGCGGCGGACGCCATCGACGCGTCCGAGGCCGCCGCGCAGAACGTGCGCGCCGCCAAGGCGCTGGCCGACACCGCGAAGGCCAAGGCCGCCGAGGCGAAGGCCAACGCGGCCCTCTCCCGGCTGGAGGCCAACAGCGCGGCCGCGTCGGCAGTCCAGACGGCCGGCTTCGCCTACGCCACCGCGCAGGCCGCGCTCGCCGCCCGTGACTCGGCGGCCCAGGTCATCAAGCCGGCCAACGACGCCATCGAGCTCGGCTCGCCGTACAAGGAGACCGATTCGTCGGCCGGCCTCGCGGTGCTGACCGGGCAGGGCGCGAAGACCGCGGCCCAGCAGCAGGCGGCGCTCGCCCAGGCGAAGGCCAGCCAGGCGGCCAAGGCTTCCACGGAAGCGGCGGCACTCGCCGCCAAGGCCGATGCCGATGCCAAGGTAGCCGCGACGGCGGCGGCCGAGGCCGCCGACTCCGCCTCCAAGGCGCTGGCATCCGTGGCCAAGGCGCAGGTGTCCGCGGCCGAGGCGAGTGCGGCGGCCAAGGCCGCGGTGAAGGCCGAAGCCAACACCGTCGAGTACGACCGGCAGGCCACCGCCGACGCGGCGGCGGCCCTCAACGCGTCCGACACCGCGAGCGGATACGCCTCCCAGGCTGCGGCCTCCGCCGACGCGGCGGAGCAGGACGCCGCCTCGGCCCGCAGCGCCGCGACCGCGGCGGAAGGCGACGCCGCCACCGCCCGGGGCATCGCCGACCAGGCAGAGGCCGACGCCACCGAGGCCGAGGCTTCGGCGGCACGGGCTCAGCAGGCGGCCAAGGAGGCCCAGGAAGCGGCCACCCGGGCCGAGGAAGCGGAGACCAGAAGCACGGTCGACAGCGGTGGTGCCACCGGCATCGGGAAGCTGTTCACCAAGCAGAAGCTGGTGCAGAAGGGCGACCCCGTCCCGCAGAACGACTGTGTCCTCGACATCGGCTTCGGCGGCTGCACGGTCAAGTACAAGCTGACGTTCGACGTCACGGTCGACTTCTACCTCTGCCAGGACGAGGACCTCGAAGAGGCGGCGACCGCGGCGAACTGCCCGGCCGACGCGGTCCTCTGGCTCGGCAACGAGGTGCACGAGAACCAGACGGCCTACGTCGACAGGTACTTCAGCCGGTTGGAGATCACCATGATCTTCGACAAGATGGTGCTCCAGACGCTCTGGGTCATCCTGACGGACGACTTCGTCCAGTGCGCCAAGGGCAGCGTCAGCGGATGTCTCTGGGCGGCCAGCAACTTCATCCCGGGGAAGAAGATCGCGGACGCCATCGACGCGGTCCGCGCCCTCGACGCCGCGATGCACACGGGAATCGGCGTCACCGACGCCTTCCGCGCGCTGAAGACCCTCGACCTGGACCCCGCCGTACTCGCCAACATCGAGCGCCAGGTCAACGTCCTGGAGGACGCCTTCACGGCGTGCCGCGTCAACAGCTTCCCCGCCGGCACCCAGGTGCTGATGGCGGACGGCTCGCACCGGGCGATCGAGGACGTGCGGCAGGGAGACCTGCTGACGTCGAGCGACCCGCTCGGCGGGGCCCCGCGCGCCGAAGCGGTGACCGACACCTTCCGGCACGGCACCGACCGTCTGGTCGAGATCTCGCTGGGCGGCGGCTCCACGCTCACCAGCACGGCGGGCCACAAGGTCTACACCGCCGAGGCCGGCTGGACCCTCGTCGCCGATCTGCGCACCGGTGACCGGCTGCGCGGCCCGGACGGCTCGCTCCACGCGGTGACCTCGGTGGTCGACCGCTCGGGGCTCGCCTCCCGTACGGTCTACGACCTCACGGTCGACTCCCTGCACACGTTCTATGTCAGCGCGGGAGGCTCCCGGCCCAGGGACGTGCTGGTCCACAACTGCATGAACCTCAAGCTCCACGAGGGCGCGGACGGCGGTCACACCTACCTGGACCACATCGACGCCGACGCGGAGAGGGCGACGGCCAACGCGGCGGAAAACTTCAAGAAGAACCCCAACGGTTCGGGAACCAGCAGCGTCTGGAACGACGAGGCCACCGCGGTGGCCTCGGTCGAGACCGCCTTCCAGAAGTGGCTCATGAAGCCCAAAGGCGTCAACCAGACGAAGCTCAACAACTGGATGAAGAGGACCGACCCCTCGTCGAACAGCGCCCTCGACCTGTTCCCGGCCATCAGGATGAAGATCGACGACGCCGCGTCGCTCGGCAAGGCCTACGACCGCTTCGGAGATTGGACCAGAACCGGGGGCACGGTGGTCATCGTGCTGAAGCGGTCCAAGCACAAGCCGGGGTACATGGTCTACACCGCGTTCCCGGAGTAGCGGGGAGCATCGGGGAGACTGACGGAGGAGCGGAGGGAGGAATGACCGTGGGACTGCAACGCCACGAGATATGGGTCGACCTGGGACTCAGCGGGCTGACCAAGTGGTTCGGTGGCCCGTGGAACCCCGGGGCGACCACATCCGGGATGATCGCCGAGATCGCCGACTGGGGCGAGGGCGGATTCGCGCCCCTGCTCCTGGAGGACGCTCTCCGGGTGCTGAACTCGCCGATCCCCACCAGGACGGCCGACACCGTGCTGTGCGCGGCACTGGGTCGGGCCTACGGCCCCGACTTCGGCGGCCCGGGCCTGCTGCGCCATATCGTGGGGGCTTGCGTCGAACGCGTCCGGCGGGACGACCCGTCGTACGAACCGGTGCCACCGGGGCCCTCCCCGTACGTGGGACTCGCCGGCGAGGTGCTGGCCGAGATCGACGAGGCGGGACCCACGCTGAGCTTGTCCGTCGCCGGCACCCCCGGCCGGGACGTTCCCGGACTGGTACCGGCGTTGGAGCAGTTCGTCACCGAGGTCGATCCCGACCTGGGCTTCCGGCTCTTCCTGCGCGCCATGAAGATGTACGCGGTCCCGATCACCGCCGAGCAGTACACGAACTACCTGGCCCTGGGGAAGAAGTTCGGCTACCACGAGGAGGTCGTGGACGACGGGAACCTTCAGATCCCCGACTCCCTGGACTGACGGCGGGCCGCACACGGCACAGAGCGAACCCCGAGGGCGGTCCGGATTTCACGGGCCGCCCTCGGGCATCTACCCGTCCGAGTCGGCCTCCCATGCCAACTGCGCCCGCACCAGCCCGTACAGCAACTCCGGGTCCACGTACTCACCCTCCTCCGGCGACCCGCACCGCCAGCTCAGCGGGTAGGTGTTGCCCTCGGCGGCGGGGATACCGACCCAGTGGTCCCGGGCGGCCGGGCCGAAACAGGTGGCACCGGGAGGCCAGTCGAACTCCTTGCTCGATCCGGGCGGGATCAGGAAGTACGTCCACCGCGCCCCCGCGATCTCCCGCACCACCGGACCGGGCTCACCCGCAGTGAGCGAGATCAGGTGGTGGACGACCGCCTCACCTCGTACGCCCTTCAACCGGATCGCGTCGAAGTGAATTCCGGTCAGGTGGAGTTGATGTCCGGCCACCGGGACCCATTCGGGGAGTTTCTTGTTCGTCATGGCTACGAGAATCCCGCTGGTTGCCTAGCGTGACCAGTACGACACGGTCCACATCGGGTGATGTGGGGGAGAAGGCGGTGGCTGTGGGAACGAGTGGTGAGCCCTCGGGAGTACGACGGCTCGTGGGGGACCTGATCCGCATCCATCGGACGCGCGCGGGGCTCACGCAGAAGGAGTCGGCGGACCGACTCCTCATCTCCGAATCGCTGGTGGGCGCCTACGAACGGGCCGAACGCATCCCGTCGTTGGAGTTCCTGCACGACGCCGATCGGGTGTTCGACGCGGGCGGGGCGTTGAAGGCGTGCGTCGAGTTGGTGGACGAGGAGAAGTACTCGCCCCGCTTTCTGAACTGGGCGAGGTTGCAGAGAGACGCGCGTGTGATCAGCGGTTACGAGACGATGCTGATTCCGGGGCTCCTCCAGACGGAGACGTATGCGTACGCCGTCTACCGGTCCCGCAAACCGGCCTACGCGGAGGACGAGATCGTCCGGCATGTCGAAGCGCGACTCGAACGGCAACCGGTGCTGACCAGGGCAGACCCGCCGCACGTCGGCTTCGTCATCGAGGAGTCGGTCCTGGAGAAGTCCCTGGGCGGGCCTGCTGTGTTGAAGGAACAGCTGCTCCACCTGCTGGACTGCATCGAGCGGCTGAACCATCTGACGGTACAGGTCGTGCCCTCCAACCAGCACACCCACGCAGGGCTGATGGGGCCCATGCAGTTGATGAACACGGCGGAGGGCCGCAGTCTGGTGTACGTGGAGGCGCAGGGCGGCGATAGGTTGATCTCCAAGCCCGAGCAGGTCAGCGATCTGACCGAGCTCTTCGGCATCCTGCGGGCCCAGGCACTCAACCCCTGGGAGTCCGTCGAGCTCATCGAGAAGAAGGCGGGGCAGTTGTGAGCACAGGTTCCGGACTGGCGTGGTTCAAGTCCAGCTACAGCGGCAACGAAGGCGGGGCCTGCGTCGAGGTCGCGTACACCTGGCGCAAGTCCAGCTACAGCGGCAACGAGGGCGGCGAGTGCGTCGAGGTCGGCTACGACTGGCACAAGTCCTCCTACAGCGGCAACGAGGGTGACGCGTGCGTGGAGGTGGCCGCCTGCCCCCGGGCCGTCCACGTCCGGGACTCCAAGGTGAACGACGGCCCGACCTTCGCCGTGGCTCCCGACGCCTGGACCGCTTTCCTCGCCGGAGCCGTCAGCGCCTGACCCGTACCGCTCGCTCCCGCGTACGGTTCACAGGCCCGGCGCGCCCCACACCGGGAACCACCGGGCCAGCTCCTTCTCCACCCGCAGGTCGTCCCCGAGTGCGGCGCGGACCTGGAGCTCCAGGCCGTTGTCCCGCTTCTCCGCGCCGCCGGGAGCCGGGGCGAACGGGTAGAAGGTGCCGCGCTTGTACAGGTACACCAGCGCCAGCGAGCGGCCTGCCGGGTCGCGGAAGCCGATCAGCGAGCAGAGCAGGTGCGGGCCGAAGCCGCCGTCCTGGAGCAGCGTGTTCACCGCGTGCAGGTCGTTGACCAGCGCGGCGGTATCCTCCGGCGGCTGCTGGGCGAGCAGCCACGTGTAGCCGTAGGCGTCCTGGCTGAACTCCACCGGCACCCCGCCCCGGTCCGTGTCGGCGTCCAGCAGTTCCCGGACGTCCTGCTGGAGGCGCGCGAAGTTGGCGCCCTCCACCCCCGCGAAGCAGACCGAGCCGAGGCCGGACGGCGTGAAGCCGGTGGCGGCCTGGAGGGTCAGGGCGGCGGACGGTACGGCGAAGAGCTGGTCGAGATCGGGACGGACGGGCTTGCTCCGCCCGAGGATCGCGTCGAACAGACCCACGGAAGGCTCCTCCAGGATGAGCGGACCACTGGTGACCGGGGCTACGGGCGGGACAGGTCGGCGGAGATGCGGGCCAGCTGGTCGAGTCGCTGTTCCAGCGTCGGGTGCGAGGAGATCAGCCGGCTGAAGCTCTCCTTCGAGGAGAACGCGGGGACGAAGTAGAAGGCGTTGTACGGCTCAGCCTTCCGCAAGTCCTCCGTGGGTATGCGCGCCATCTGCCCGCTGACCTTCGTCAGCGCGGAGGCGAGCGCCGAGGGGCGGCCGGTGAGCAGGGCGGCGGTGCGGTCGGCGGAGAGCTCGCGGTAGCGGGAGAGCAGCCGCGTGAGCAGGAAGCTGAGCGCGTAGACGACCGCGCTGATCAGCGGGATCAGCATGACGATGATGCCCGCCGGGTCGTTCCCCCGGCTGTTGCGGGCGAAGCCGCCCCACAGGGCCACCCGGGTGATGATTCCCGCCAGCACGCCCAGGAACGACGCGATGGTCATGACCGCCACGTCCCGGTGGGCGACGTGCGACATCTCGTGCGCGAGGACGCCCTCCAGCTCCTCCGGCTCCAGTCTCCGCAGCAGCCCGGTGGTGGCGCAGACCAGGGCCGACTTCTCGTTCCGGCCGGTCGCGAAGGCGTTCGGCACGTCACTCTGCGCGATGGCCACACGGGGTTTCTTCATGTCCGCCAGCGCGCAGATCCGGTCGATCGCCCCGTGCAGCTCCGGCGCCTCCTCGGGGGTGACCTCGCGGGCGCCCATCCCGTACGCGGCGATCCTGTCGCTGAACCAGAACTGCACGACGAACAGCCCGCCGGTGATGATCAGGATCACCGCCCACGAGCCGGGCAGCACGGCCAGCAGCACTCCGACCAGGACCACGTAGAGCAGACCGATGAAGAACATGGTCGACACCATGCGCGTGGTCAGCCCCCGGTCCGGGGCGTAGCGGGATCGGGTCCTGGCCATGGTGCCTCCAATGCCTCGTATGCCTCCATGGTGCTCCTGTCCGCCGAAAAGGGGATCGAGTCCACGGTGAGGCCCCGCCGGATAGCGTGATCAGCGGCGTACGGAGACTTCCGGCGACCGGAGCACGGACAGGAGAGAGGCCGCGATGGAGAAGCCCGAGATCGATCCCCCCGCAGGAGACCCGCCCACCGAACTGCGGATCAGGGACATCGTCGTCGGCGACGGCAAGGAGGCGGAGCGCGGCCAGGTGGTCCGGGTCCACTACGTCGGAGTCACCTTCGCGACGGGGAAGGAGTTCGACTCCTCCTGGGAGCGGGACGAGCCGTTCAAGTTCGCCATCGGCGGCGGCCGGGCCATCAAGGGCTGGGACCGGGGCATCGTGGGGATGAAGGTAGGTGGCCGGCGCGAGCTCGTCATCCCGCCGCGCCTTGCCTACGGCAAGCAGTCGCCCTCCTCCCTGATCCCGCCGAACTCGACGCTCGTCTTCGTGGTGGACCTGATCCAGGCGTCGTGACGCGGAGACGGCCGTGAGACGGCGGCCGGGCGGACCCGTGCCGCCGCGCCCGGCGAACAACTCCAGTGAGAGCGGGGACGCGCGTTGCTAACGTGACGGGACATGGTCAATCGAGGGGGGATCGGATGATCGGGACCGTTTTCCGCAGCGAGGACTTACCGGTGGGCGAGCGCGTGGAGTGGTGGCGGGAGCTGGCGGCGGAGGCCCTGTCGCCCACGTCGATCGTCCCCGAGCGCGCCGACGACTTCCGGGCATGCCTCCGGCTGGTGTCACTCGGGGCCACACAGCTGACGGCGCTGTCGTACCCGTCGCTGCGCGCACGCCGCACGCCCGCGCTGATCCGCCGCTCCGACCCCGAGCTGTACCACCTGTACCTCGCGCAGAAGGGCGGCCAGCGCATCTGCCACGGGGGACGCGACGTGACGATGGGAGCCGGGGACCTCCTGCTGTACGACAGCTCCCGCCCGTCCGACTGCCAGGTCTTTCCCGCACCCGGGGAAATGATCGAGGGAATCATCGTCAGCGTGCCGCGCACCGCCGTCTCCCTCCCCGCGGCGAAGGTGGAGCGCCTGTTGGCGACCCCGCTGCCCGGCGACAGGGGCACGGGGGTGCTCCTGTCCCACTTCCTCTCAGGTCTCACCGCCGAGTCCGCCGCGCTCGGGCCGAGCGAGGTCGTACGCCTGGGCGCGGTCACTCTCGACCTGGTCACCGCGTTCCTCGGACAGCACCTGGACGCGGTCGACGCCCTGCCCGCTGAGCGCCGTCAGGGAGCCCTGATGGCAGGCATCCACTCCTTCATCGAGCGCAACCTCGGTGACCCGCAGCTGTCACCCGGTGCGATCGCCGCCGCCCACCACATCTCCGTCCGGTACCTGCACCTGCTCTTCCAGCAGCGCGGCGGCGGCACGGTCTCCACCTGGATCCGCCGACGCAGGCTCGAACGGTGCCGGCAGGACCTCACCGATCCTCTGCTGCAGCAGCAGCCCCTCCGCGCCATCGCTGCCCGCTGGGGTTTCCGGCATCCGGCCGACTTCAGCCGGGCGTTCCGTGCCGCCCACGGCGTGCCGCCGGGGGACTACCGGCAGCAGGCCCGGCACGGTGCGTAGTGCGCTCGGGGCCAAGACCTCTGCGCGGACCGCCAACGACTTCGGCCACGTCCTCGGGAAAGGTCGTTCCCGGGCGCCGAGGGCGTACAGGACATGCCCGGCGGGACGGTCCGGCGAGTACTCCGCCCGGTATTCCGGAACGGAGACCGTAGCCGGTCCCCCGTATCGGCGACGAGGCACGGTCCTGGAGGCAGGGCCGGAGGAGGCACTGTGGGAATGCGACAGATCAAGCGCAAGGCCGGAGTGGTGCTCGCGGCCACCGCGCTCCTGACAGGTGTGTCCGGGCTCGCCGCGAGCTCGGCGCAGGCGGCGGAGACGGCGACCTGTTGGGGCACGAACGTGACGAACAACTCCAGTCTCGAAACCACCATGAAGGGCACGTACAACCTGAAGGTCGGCATCGGCGTCGTCTGCGGCAACGTCCGCTCCGTGCCCTCCGGATCCACCTTCTACGTGTGGTGCGGCGCCTACAACCCGGACTCTGATGTGCTGTGGTTCCTGGGCAGGGTCAAGGGAGACTCCACGTCCAAGATCGGCTACATGTCCTCCGACAACCTGAACTACGTCAGCGGGACCTGGAGTTACTGCTGAGCGATCACGCACGGGGGCGGACGGCATCGCCGTC
>NZ_JBHWZJ010000032.1:0-36496 GCF_042728415.1 Streptomyces sp. NPDC060198
CTCGCGGTGGGGCGGCGGACCGGGCGACGAGAGCCATGCCGGGAGGGCCGTTCCCCGAAGCGGTCGGCGACGACCTCCATGATCCGACGGGCGGCCGGCGTCAGCCCGGCCGCCCGGACCTGTCTCACGCCCTTGACCGCCTGAGTGCCCGGGGCGTACGCGCCCGTCCCCAGGCCTGCGGGAGGCTTCGGTGACTCCGTGAGAAGGTCCCGCCCGCCGACGACTCCACCGGGCAACGCCCCCGGGTCCTTACCGTCTCGTACATGACGATCACTTACGTATGGCGGGACGACTTCGACAACACGGCCCTCGACGCGCTGCACACCGGGGGATTCGGTGGTCCGGCCACCGGGACCGACTGGCGGGCGCGCCTGGAGCGCCACAGTCTGGGCTGGGTCTGCGCCCGGGAGGACGGCCTCCTGATCGGTTTCGTCAACGTGCTCTGGGACGGCGGGCTCCACGCCTTCCTCCTGGACACGGTGGTGGCCCGGGAACATCGGTCGCGCGGTGTCGGTGCGGCTCTGGTCGCGACCGCCGCCGACGAAGCCCGCGCCGCCAGGTGCGCCTGGCTGCACGTCGACTTCGAGGAGCACCTTCGCGCCTTCTACGTCGATGCCTGCGGATTCCGTGTGACGGCGGCGGGGCTGATCGCTCTCTGACGCGGGGCGCGGGCGCCGGGCGACCGGCCGGCGCCGGCCGGGCTCCACGGATACGCGGGCGATGCTCCGTGACGGTGTTCCCACTCACCAGGGAATGCGGGACAGCCCGGACGGTGCGGCGGACGGGGCGCGTGCCCGGCGCACGGTAGCTCGGTTGGATCATTCGGCGCGACGGCGCCTGCGGGCGCGCGCGGGCGCTTTCCCGAAATGCCAGGGACCAAATTCAGCGATATCAGCCCAAGCGGGACACCGGGTGACTGAACAGGTTCGCAGGTGATCACTTGGCATATGTCCAGGGCGAGATGTGTCGCCTCGCGGAATTGGGGGCGTACGGGCAATGGGGCGAACGGAGACATGGGAGGCCATGCATCCTCTAATGTGATTGGCATGAACGGGTGAAGTCGGGATGACCCCGATCCGGTCGCCAAGGTCAATCGAAAGAGTGTGCGATATCTCGTCGCTCTCCATGTGGCCGGCGCGTCAGGGAAAGGGGTCGGGGGCCGGCGGAGTCGCGACGGGAAACGATCCGGCGTGATGTGCTCGGGAATGACTGATGAACATGTCGCAGAAAGAGCGAGAACAGTGGGGGACGGCCGTGACCAATCCTTTCGATGACGAGTCGGGACGGTTCGTGGCGCTGGTCAACGACGAGGGTCAGTACTCGCTTTGGCCCGCGCGCATCGAGATCCCGGGCGGCTGGCGCGCCGTCGGCCCGGAGGGGTCGCGTCAGGAGTGTCTGGACGTGATCGAGGCCGCCTGGACCGACATGCGGCCCGCCGGCCTGGTACGGGCCATGGAGGCCGCAGCCGAGTAGGCCGGCCGCCGGTACGCGAAAGCGCTCCGCCCGCCTGCGGGTGGATGGCGCTTCGGTGTGTGATCCGGTGCGCACCCTGATCGTTTCTGTTCCTTTTGGATTCCTATTGGGTTCGGTTGGAGCGGAATCGATCAGGGCGTGACCGGTCTTTGATCCGTGTTCGGCGGGCAGGGTTCCCCGTGCCGCCGCGCGGAATGTGCGAGCCGCACAGAAGGCACCGGTAATTCGTCCCACGACCCCTTCGGAGGGGAGGCGGGCTTTGCGCCGGGTGAATGCGCCCGGCGTGAGACCCGGTGATACCCCGGTGGGCTCTGCCATGGGTACGACAGTCTTTCTCCGCTTCCGCGGACTCTCTGCCGACGATGTGCGCACCGGTGCGGTGGGCTTTCTCCCAGCCCTCTCCGCCCTCTCCGTCGTCCCCGAAATCTCTCCCCAAAGGTGTCGACCGGCATGACTGAAAACGACTCGATCCCGTCTCGTTCGATTCCCGAAGAGTTCTTCGAGCTGACCGCGGCTCAACAGGGCGTGTGGTACGGCCAACTGGTCGAACCGGAGAGCCCCAAGTTCAACATCGCCGAATGCTTCGAGATCCGCGGCGATCTCGACGCGGAGGTGTTCGCCGCCGCGGTCGCCCGCGCGGTCGCCCTCTGCGACAGCCTCAACGTCGAGTTCGTCCTCAGGGACGGAGCCGTGCGGCAACGGGTCATGCCGGTGCCCCGGTCCCACACCGACCGGCTCCGCCTGGTCGACCTCTCCGGTGCCGACGACCCGGCGGCCGCGGCCGAGCGCTACCTCGCCGACGACATGGCCACGGTCGACCGCATCGACACCCCGCGTCACAGTCTGGCCCTGCTGCGTCTCGGCCCCCGATGGCACTACTGGTACATCCGTTTCCACCACATCGTCGTGGACGGCCTCGGCGGCGCCGTCTTCGCCCGCACCGTGGCCGACCTCTACGCCCGCGTCCTGCGGGGCGAGGACATCGCCGAGGCCGAGCTGCCGCCCGCCCCGCTCGCCGACCTCCTCGCGGACGAGGCCGCCTACCTCGACTCCGCCCGGTACGAGGCCGACCGGGCCTACTGGACCGCCAAGTTCGCCGACCGCGCCCCGGGCGCCACAGGTTTTGACGGCTCCGCCGACGGGACCGCCGCCCGGGGCGGCACGCCGCTCATCCGCCGCCGAACCGACACCCCGGCCGATCCCGCCGGCGGGGACGGTGTGCACCTGCACACCGGTGAGACCCTGCCCGTCACCGTCCTCGACGAGCTGCGCCGGCTCGCCGCGGCCAACCGCACCAGCTGGACCGCCGTCCTGGTGAGCGCGGTCGCCGCCTACGTGGGCCGGGCCACCGGTACTCGGGACGTCGTCGTGGGCCTCGCCTCCAACGGCCGCCACGGCGGACTGCGGCACATCGTCGGCATGACCGCCAACATCCTGCCTCTGCGCCTGAGCGTCACCGCCGACATGACCGTCGGCGATCTCGTCCGAGCCGTCGCCCTGGAGATGCGCGGGGCCCTGCGCCACCGGCGCTTCTCCCGTGAGCAACTCGCCCGTGAACTCAGGATGGCCGACGACGCGGCGCGTCTGACGGACGTCGTCGTCAACATCATGGGCTACGAGTACGACCTGGAATTCGCCGGCAGCCCCGCCGCCTCCCGCGTGCTGTCCATCGGACCGGTCGACGACGTCTCCCTCTTCGTCTCCGAACGCTCCGAGGGAACCGGGCCGTTGATCGGATTCGACGCCAACCCGGAGCTGTACCGCCCCGAGGACGTACGGCTGAGCCAGCGGGCCGTCGTCTCCTTCCTGAAGGCTCTCGCCGGCGCGGATACCGAAACCCCCCTGCACGAATTGCCGTTGACCGACGAGACGGTTGCCCGTGAACTCCTCGCGCACGGCCGTGGCGTCGATCTGCGGGGCCCGGAACCGGCCGTGAGCCTGGCGGAGGCGTTCGGCGCGCAGGCGCACCGCACCCCGGACGCCCCGGCGGTGGTGGACGGCGACACCACCCTCTCGTACCGGGAACTGGCCCGCAGCGCGGCGGAGCTCTCCGGCGCGCTGGCGGGCTGGGGACTGGCCGCGGAGGACGGCGTCGGTGTCCTCGTGGGCCGCTCCGCCGCGATGGTGGCCGCCACCCTCGGCGTGGTCGGCGCGGGCGCCGCGTACGTACCGATGGACGCGGACTGGCCCCAGGAGCGCCTCGGTCGCGTCGCGGGCGTCGCCGGGGTCCGTGCGCTGGTGGTCGACGAGGCCGCCGCCGGGCGGAACTGGGTCAAGGTGACCGCTGCCGTCCTGCCGGTGATCGTCGTCGACGCCCTCGGCGGGGTACTGCGCGGCGCCCCGCCGGTACCGGGAGACCTCCCGGAGGTGACGCACCCCGACCGGCTCGCCTACGTGATGTTCACCTCCGGCTCCACCGGCCTGCCCAAGGGTGTCGGAGTCACACACGCGGACGTGCTCGCGCTGACCGGCGACACCGCCTGGACCGGTGGGGCGTGCGAGGCGGTGCTGCTGCACTCGGCCTACGTCTTCGACGCCTCCACCTTCGAGATATGGGTTCCGCTCCTGCACGGCGGCCGGGTGGTCGTGGCACCTCCGGGGGGCCTGGAGGCGCCGGTCCTCACCGGTCTGGTGGACCGCTACGGCGTGACCGCGCTCTTCCTCACCACGGCCCTGTTCAACGTGGTGGCCGAGGCCGACCCGGCGGCCTTCGCCGGGCTGCGACTCGTCGCCGCGGGCGGCGAGGCCGCCACCCCGGGCCTGATGCAGCGGGTGGCCGCCGCCGCGCCCCGCACCCAGGTCCTGCACGTCTACGGGCCCACCGAGACCACCACCTTCGCCGCCCGCCACCGGGTCGCCGGCGACGCGGGAGGACTGCCGCCCATCGGCCGCCCGCTCGACGGGATGCGGCTCCACGTCCTCGACGCCGGCCTCGCCCTGGTGCCGCCCGGCGTGGTGGGAGAGCTGTACGTGGCCGGCCGCGGCGTCGCGCGCGGCTACCAGGGGCGCCCCGCGCTGACCGCCGGACGGTTCGTCGCCGACCCGCACGATCCCCACGGCGCCCGCATGTACCGCACCGGGGACCTCGTCCGCTGGACCGCGCGCGGCGAGATCGAGTACGTCGGACGCGTGGACGGGCAGGTCAAGCTGCGCGGCTACCGCATCGAACCCGCCGAGATCGAGTCCATCCTGCTCGCCGACCCGGGCGTACGGGCCGCGAGCGTCCTGGTCCGCGAGGACATACCCGGCGACCGCCGGCTCGTCGCGTACGTGGTGCCGGTCGTCGGCACGGACCTGGACGACACCGCGCTCGCCCGCCGGGTGGGCCGTGCCCTGCCCGCGTACATGGTGCCCTCGGTGTTCGTGACGCTCGACGCGCTCGTACTGAACTCCAACGGCAAGGTCGACCGCCGTGCCCTGCCCGCACCCCCCGCCGCGGCCACCACGGGCCGCGCCCCGCGCACCGCGTACGAGGAGGTGCTGGCCGGTCTGTTCGCCGACGTTCTGGGCGTCGCCGCTGTCGGCGCCGACGACAACTTCTTCTCCCTGGGCGGCCATTCGCTGCTCGCCACCCGTCTCACCGGCCGGGTGCGCGCGGCCCTGGGCACCGAACTCGGCCTGCGTGCCCTCTTCGACCACCCCACGGTCGCCTCGCTCGCCGCAGTCCTCGACACCGCCGTCGCCGCCCGGCCCGCCCTCACGCCGCAGCCGCGCCCCGAAGTGGTGCCGCTCTCCTTCGCGCAGCGGCGGCTGTGGTTCCTCAACAAGGCGGAGGGCCCCGGCGACACGTACACCATTCCGCTCGTCCTGGAACTCGACGGCCCGCTCGACACGAGGGCCCTGCGGGGCGCCCTGGCCGACGTGGTCGCCCGGCACGAGAGCCTGCGCACCGTCTTCGCCGAGTACGACGGCGTACCCCGTCAGCAGCTCCTCGACGCGGCCGTCGCGGCGGAGCTGGTCCCGCTGACCGTCCTGCGGCCCCCGGCCGGGAAGCCCGGTGCCGGAGAGGCCGGTGCGGAGGGAGAGACCGGAGCCTGGGTGGAGGAAACGATCCGCCGTCTGACGGCCGAGCCCTTCGACCTCACCGGCGACCTCGCCGTCCGGGCGAGCCTGCTCCAGGAAGCTCCGACCCGTCATCTCCTGGTTCTCGTCCTCCACCACGTCGTCGCCGACGGCTGGTCCCTCGCCCCCCTCGTCCGCGACCTCGGCGCCGCCTACCGTGCCAGAGCCGAGGGCACCGGCACTCCCGACTGGCCCGTGCTGCCGGTGCAGTACGCCGACTACACCCTCTGGCAGCACCGGCTGCTCGGCGACGAAACCGACCCGGAGAGCCTGGCCGCGATCCAGCTCGCCCACTGGCGAGAAGCCCTGCGCGGCGCCCCCGACCTCCTCGACCTGCCCCTCGACCGGCCGCGGCCCACCGTGCCCAGCCATCGGGGCGACGCGGTCCCCTTCGCCCTGCCCGCCCCCGAACACGCCGCGCTCGTCCGGCTCGCCCGCTCGGCGGGCTGCACCCCCTTCATGGTGCTCCAGGCGGCGCTGGCGGTGACGCTGCACGGCCACGGCGCCGGCACCGACATCCCCCTGGGCACCGCGGCGGCGGGCCGCTCGGACGAAGCCCTCGGCGACCTGGTCGGGTTCTTCGTCAACACCGTCGTGCTGCGCACCGACCTCTCCGGCCAACCGACATTCCGTCAATTACTCTCACGCGTACGCGATTTCGACATCGCGGCCTTCGGTCACGGTGACCTTCCCTTCGAACGGATCGTGGAGGCCGTCAACCCTGAGCGGTCCGGCGGCCACCACCCGCTCTTCCAGACCATGCTGGTCCTCCAGAGCCAGGAGCGGACCGATCTGGACCTGCCCGGGATCACCGCCCGGGACCGGTCCGGGCACACCGGGATCAGCAAGTTCGACCTGACCTTCTCGCTGACCGAACTCGTCCACACCGATGCCGAGTTCGCCGGTATCGAGGGGTATCTGGAATACGCCACCGACCTCTTCGACGCCGCCACCGCGAGCGGCCTGAGCGACCGGTTCGCCCGTGTGCTCGCCCTCGCCGTCGCCGACCCCGACCGGTCCGTCGAGGACTTCGACCCGACCGGGCCGGACGAGCGGGACCGGATGCTCGCCCAAGGGCGCGGCAGGACAAGGCCGTTGCCCGCCGTCACCGTACCGGAGGCGGTCCGTGAGCAGGCCGTGCGCACCCCCCACGCGGTCGCGGTCCGCGACGACCGCACCAGCCTCACCTACGCGGAACTCGACGCCCGTGCCGACGCCCTCGCCCGCGCCCTGCGCGAGCGGGGCACGGGCCGCGAGGACCGGGTGGCCGTCGCCGCGCCCCCGTCCGTCCACACCGTCGTCGCCATGCTGGCCGTGCTGCGGGCCGGCGCCGCCTACGTACCCGTCGACCCGGAGTACCCGGCGGCCCGCATCCGGCACATGCTCGACGACGCCCGGCCGGTCCTCCTGCTCACCACGGCCGCAACCCGTCCGTCGCTGCCCGCGACCGGCCTGCCCTGGCTCGACCTCGACACGGCGGCGGACCTGCCCGCGCCGGACGTCCCGGGCGCCCGCCACGTACCCCACCCCAAGGACCCGGCGTACGTCATCTACACCTCCGGCTCCACCGGCCGCCCCAAGGGCGTGGTCGTGCCCCACGTCGCACTGGCCAACCACATGGCGTGGATGGCGGACCACCTGGAGCTCACCAATGAGGACCGGGTGCTCGCCCGCACCTCCACCAGCTTCGACGCCTCCGTGTGGGAGCTGTGGCTCCCGCTGATGAACGGCGGCGAGGTCTGCGTGCTACCGCACCGGGCCAACCAGGAGCCCGCCGAACTCCTCTCCTGGATGGGGCGGTTCGGTATCACGGTCGCCCAGTTCGTGCCCTCGCACCTGACCCAGATCCTCGCCGAGGCCGCCCATGCCGCGCCACTGCCCCGGCTGCGCGCCGTCCTGTGCGGCGGCGAACCCCTGCCGCGCGCCCTCGCCGACCAGATCGCCGGCCACTGGGGCGCCGACGTGCACAACCTGTACGGGCCCACCGAGGCGACCATCGACGCGACCGCGCACCGCGAGGACGGCCCCCGGGCCGCCTCCCCGGCCGAGACCGTCCCGATCGGCCGGCCGGTCGACACCATGCGCGCGTACGTCCTGGACGGCCGGCTTCGCCCCGTACCGCCCGGCGTCACCGGGGAGTTGTACCTCAGTGGCCCCAACCTCGCCCGGGGTTATCTGCACCGGCCCGCTCTGACCGCGGAACGCTTCGTCGCCGACCCCTTCGCCACCGACGGCACCCGCATGTACCGGACGGGTGACCTGGTGAGGTGGAACGGCCACGGACTGCTCGACTACCTGGCCCGCGCCGACGATCAGGTGAAACTCCGCGGCTTCCGGATCGAGTTGGGTGAGGTGGAGGCCGCTCTCCTGGCGAACTCCGCCATCACGGGCGCCTGCGCGGTGATCCGCGAGGACGCGCCCGGCCGGCGCAGCCTCGTCGCCTACGCCGTGACCGACGACCCCGCCGTGCGCCCCGTCGTCCTGCGCGACGGCCTCGCCGAGGCCCTCCCGCACCACATGGTGCCCTCCGCCGTCGTCGTACTCGACGCCCTGCCCCTCCTGCCCAACGGCAAGGTGGACCGGCGCGCCCTGCCCGAACCGGGTCCGGGCACCGAAGGCCCGGCCGGACCAGGACGGCTCACCCTGCGGGAGGAGCTGCTCGCCGGGATCTTCGCCGACGTCCTTCAGGTGGCCGAAGTCGGCCCGCACAGCGGCTTCTTCGACCTCGGCGGGCACTCGCTCCTCGCCATGCGCGTGGTGAGCCGCGTCCGCGCCGTACTGGGCGCCGAGATCGCCGTACGCACCCTCTTCGAGCACCCGACCGTCGCGGCCCTGGCCCGCGCCCTCGACCCGGCTGCCCGGACCCGCCCTCCCGTGGCCCCGGCCGGGCGGCGGCCCGATCCGCTGCCGCTCTCCTTCGCCCAGCGACGGCTCTGGTTCCTCAACCGGCTCGAAGGGCCCAGCTCCACCTACAACATCCCGCTGGTGCTCGCACTCGACGGCGCACTGGACACGGACGCGCTGCGCGCGGCGCTGCGCGACGTCGTGGAGCGGCACGAGTCCCTGCGCACCCTCTTCCCGGAACGGGACGGCACACCGCACCAGCGGGTCGTCGGCGTGGACATCGCCGCTCCCGCACTGCCGGTCGTGGACGTGGCCCCCGCCGACCTCGACGAGGCCGTCTTCGCCGCCGTGCGCGAGCCGTTCGACGTCACCGCCGACCTGCCGCTGCGCGCCCTGCTGCTGCGCGCCGCCCCCGGTCGCCATGTCCTGGTGCTGGTCCTGCACCACATCGCGGGCGACGGCTGGTCCCTCGCCCCGCTCGCCCGTCACCTGGGCGAGGCCTACCGGGACCGGCTGGCCGGCCGCCGGGAGGCCGCGCCGGCGCCCGCCACCGTGCTCCAGTACGCCGACTACACCCTCTGGCAGCACGCCACCCTGGGCGAGGACACCGCACCGCAGAGCGTGCTGGGCCGGCAACTGGACCACTGGCACACCGCGCTCGCGGGACTGCCCGGCCTGATCGACCTGCCGCTGGACCGGCCGCGCCCGGTCACCGCCGACCCGAGGGGAGACGTCCACGAATTCGACGTACCCCCCGCGCTCCACGCCCGGCTCCTGGTCCTGGCGAGGGAGTCGGGGAGCAGTCTCTTCATGGTGCTCCAAGCGGCGGTGGCGACCCTGCTGCACCGGCACGGCGCGGGCGACGACATCCCGCTCGGCACTCCCGTCGCCGGGCGCACCGACGAGGCGCTGGAGGATCTGGTCGGCTTCTTCGTCAACACCCTGGTCCTGCGCGCCGACCTGTCCGGCAATCCGACCTTCCGCGAACTCCTCGTGCGTGTCAGGGAGTTCGACCTCGCCGCCTACGGAAACCAGGACGTGCCCTTCGAGCGGCTGGTGGAGAGCCTCAACCCCGTCCGGGCAGGCGACCACCATCCGCTCTTCCAGACCATGCTGGTGCTGCAGAACCAGGAGACCGTCCGCCCCGAATTCCCCGGTCTCACCGTGGAGGACCGGCTCGTCCACAACGGTCTGAGCAAGTTCGATCTCACCTTCGCCTTCACCGAGGAGCGCGAACACGGCGGCCTCACCTCCGGGATCGAATACGCCACCGCCCTCTTCGACAGCGACACCGTCGACACCCTCGCCGCACGGCTGGTCCGCCTCCTGGAACAGGTGACCGCAGACCCCGGCCGGCCGCTCGCCGGCTACGACCTGCTGACGGCCGGCGAACACACCCGGGTCACCCGCTGGGGCACCGGCCGCCCGATCGGCGAGGCCGCACCGGACAGCACCCTGCCCGCCCTCTTCGCCGCCCAGGCGCTCCGCGACCCGGACGCCGTCGCGGTCACCGACGACACCACCGCCCTCAGCTACGCCGATCTCGACGCGCTCTCCGCCGACCTCGCCGGCGCACTGGCCGGACTCGGTGTCGGTCCCGAATCCGGTGTCGGCGTGCTGCTCGCACGGTCGCCCGCCGTCGTGACGGCCTCCCTCGCCGCGGTCCGCGCGGCCGGTGCCTACGCCCCCATGGACCCCCGCTGGCCCGCGGAGCGGCTCGCCCAGGTCGCAGAGGTCGCGTCGGTGCGGGTCCTCGTCGTCGACGAGGCGTCCCTCGCCTCCCCCTGGGTGACCGCGACCGCAGGCCGGCTGCCGGTCCTGGTGGTGGACCGGCTCGGCCGCGTTCTGCGCGGTGCCCCTGAGCGGCCGGGCCGGCCCGCCGCCGTACCGGGGCCGGACGCCCTGGCGTACACCATGTTCACCTCAGGCTCCACCGGTCTGCCCAAGGGCGTCGGTGTCACCCACGCCGACGTGGCCGCGCTGGCCGACGACTCCGCCTGGCGCGAGGGCGCCGCCGACGCGGTGCTGATGCACTCGGCGTACGTCTTCGACGCCTCCACCTTCGAGATCTGGGCCCCGCTCCTGCACGGCGGCACGATCGTCGTCGCGCCGGAGGGCGTCCTGGAGGCCCGCGTCCTCGGCGACTCCGTCCGCCGGCACGGCGTGAGCGCCGTCTTCCTGACGACGGCGCTCTTCAACGTGATCGCCGAGACCGCCCCGGAGGCCTTCCGCGGCCTGCGCCTGGTGTGCGCCGGCGGCGAACTCGCCTCCCCGGACGCCATGCAGCGGATCGCCACCGTCACGCCAGGCCTGCGCGTCCTCCATGTGTACGGGCCGACCGAGACCACCACCTTCGCGACCCGGTTCGACGTGGCCGCCGCCCTGCCGGCCGGGCCGCCGCCCATCGGCCGCCCGCTCGACGGCATGCGGCTGTACGTGCTCGACGGCTCCCTCGGCCCGGTCGCACCGGGCGTGGTGGGCGAGCTGTACCTCGCGGGGCGCGGGGTGTCCCGGGGCTACACCGGGCTGCCCGCGCTGACCGCCGGCCGCTTCGTCGCCGACCCGTACGGCCCGGCGGGCGCACGGATGTACCGCACCGGTGACCTCGTCCGCTGGACCCCGGACGGTCACGTCGCCTACGTCGCCCGCGCGGACGGACAGGTGAAGCTGCGCGGCTACCGCATCGAACTCGGCGAGATCGAATCCGTCCTGGCCCGCTGCGAGGGGGTCGCCGACTCCTTCGCCGTCGTCCGCGAGGACACCCCGGGCGACCGGCGCCTCGTCGCCTACGTGGTGCCCGTGGCCGGTACGCGCCCGGCGCCCGCCGACCTCGCCCGGGCGCTGGGCCGCTCCCTGCCCGCGTACATGGTGCCCTCCGCATTCGTGCCGCTCGACGCGCTGCCGCTGACCGTCAACGGCAAGGTGGACCGGCGCGCTCTGCCCGCACCCGTGCCCGTCGGCCAGGACCGCAAGGGTACGGGCCGCACCGCTCCTACCGCCCTCACCGTCCGTACCGCCCGTGAAGAGATCCTCCGCGGACTCTTCGCCGACGTCCTCGGACTCGACGGGAGGCACGTCGGCGGTGACGGCGACTTCTTCGCCCTCGGCGGACACTCCCTGCTCGCCACCCGCCTCGCCGCCCGCATCCGCACCGCGCTCGGCGTGGAGGTTCCGGTCAAGGCACTCTTCGAGCACCCCACCCCGGCCGGCCTCGCGGCCGTGCTGGACGGCGCCGAGAAGGCCAGAAGACCCCTGGAGAGAACCAGCGAACGCCCCGATCCGCTGCCGCTCTCCTTCGCGCAGCAGCGCCTCTGGTTCCTCGGCCGGCTGGAGGGGCCGAGCGCCACCTACAACGTGCCGCTGGTGCTCCGCCTGGACGGCCCGCTCGACTCGCAGGTCCTCGAGCGCGCTCTCGCGGACGTGGTCGAGCGCCACGAGAGCCTGCGCACCGTCTTCCCGGAAACCGACGGAGTCGCCCGGCAGCTGGTGCTCGACGCCGCCCGTGCCGACCTCGACCTGACGCCCCGCGACACCGACCTCGCGGACCTCGGCGACACACTCACGGCCGAGGTGACGCACGCCTTCGACGTGAGCACCGAACTTCCGGTGCGGGCCCGGCTGGTGAGGCTCGCGCCCGAAGCCCACGTCCTGGTGCTGGTCCTGCACCACATCGCCGGGGACGGCTGGTCGCTGGCCCCGCTCGCCCGCGACCTGGGTGAGGCGTACCGGGCACGGGCCGAGGGCGAGGAGCCCGGCTGGACCGGACTCGCCGTCCAGTACGCCGACTACACCCTCTGGCAGCGCGCGCTGCTCGGCGAGGAGGACGACCCCTCCAGCCAGGCAGCCCGCCAACTCGCCTTCTGGCGCACCGCACTCGCCGGCGCCCCCGACCTGCTCGAACTGCCCGTCGACCGGCCGCGACCCCCCGTGCCTGCCCACTGCGGCGACGCGCATCCCTTCACCGTCGGGGCCGACACCCACCGGGCGCTCGCCGACGTGGCCCGCACCCGGGGCAGCAGCCTCTTCATGGTCCTCCAGGCCGCTCTGGCGGTCCTCCTCTCCCGCCACGGAGCCGGTGAGGACATCCCCTTGGGCACCGCGGTCGCCGGCCGCACCGACGAGGCGCTCGACGACCTGGTCGGCTTCTTCGTCAACACCCTGGTGCTGCGCACCGATCTGAGCGGCGACCCCACGTTCGGCGAGGTCGTGGACCGGGTGCGGGACTTCGACCTGGCGGCCTACGCCCACCAGGACCTGCCGTTCGAACGGCTGGTGGACGCCCTCAGCCCCGTCCGCGCCCAGAACCACCACCCGCTGTTCCAGACCATGCTCGTCCTCCAGAACCAGTCGGACGCCACGATCGGCCTGCCCGGCCTGGCGGTGGCGCAGCAGCCCGTCCACACCGGCATCAGCAAGTTCGACCTGACCTTCACCTTCACGGAGACGTACGACGACTCGGGGCGGCCGGCCGGACTCCAGGGCGTCCTGGAGTTCTCCACCGAACTCTTCGTCCCCGCCACCGCCCACACCCTGGCCGCCCGGCTGACCGGCCTCCTCGCCGCCCTCTCCGCCGATCCCGACCGCCGTGTCCACTGCGTGGAGGTCCTCGACCCGGACGAGCGACGGAGCCTGGAGCGGGTCGCGTACGGCGCGGCCCGCCCCGGGCCCGCCCGTACCGCGCCCGAGGCGTTCCGCGCGCAAGCGGCCCGCACCCCCGGGGCGCGGGCCGTACGCGACGGCGGCGACGGCATCACCTTCGGTGAACTCGACCTGATCTCGGACGACTTGGCGCACCACCTGCGCGACCGGGGCATCGGCAGGGGGGACCTGGTCGCGCTGGCCCTGGAAGGCACCGCCGACCAGGTCCTCGCGATGCTCGCGGTCACCAAGGCCGGAGCGGCCTATCTGCCGGTCGACCTGGAGTACCCCGAGGCACGCATCGCCCACATGCTCGACGATGCCCGTCCGGTGCTGCTCCTCACCCACACCGGCCGCGCCGAACCCCTCGGCCTCACCCTGCCCAGCCTGGCACTCGACGACCGCACCGCCTGGTCCACCGGGCGCGCCACGCCGCCCGCCCCGGGCCCCGACCCGCGCGACGCCGCGTACGTCATCTATACCTCGGGCTCGACCGGCACCCCGAAGGGAGTGGTGGTCACCCACGCCTCCCTCACCAACCACATGGCGTGGATGGCGGACCACCTCGGCCTCACCGGCGACGACCGGGTCCTCGCCCGCACCTCGCCGAGCTTCGACGCCTCGGTCTGGGAGACCTGGCTGCCACTGCTGCACGGCGGCTCGACCTGCCCCGTACCCCCCGCCCTCAACCACGACCCCGCCGGGCTGCTGGCCAGGATGCGCGCCGAAGGCGTGACCCTCGCCCAGTTCGTGCCCTCGCACCTCGCGGTCGTCGTCACCGAGACGGCTCCCGGCCCGGCCCCCGAGACGCTGCGGGCCGTCCTGTGCGGCGGCGAACCCCTGCCCCGGGCACTGGCGGGACGCGTCGCCCGGGACTGGCGGACCGAGGTGCACAACCTCTACGGGCCGACCGAGGCCACCATCGACGCCACCGCCCACCACCACCGTGCCGCCGAAGCCGACGGGCCGGCAGGGGAGGGGAGCGTGCCGCTCGGACACCCGGTCGACAACACCCGCGCCTACGTCCTCGACGCGGGTCTGCAGCCCGTGCCGCCCGGCGTCACCGGCGAACTGCACCTCGCCGGCGACGGCCTCGCCCGCGGCTATCTGGGCCGCCCCGGCCTGACCGCCGCACGGTTCGTCGCCGACCCGTACGGACCCGCCGGAAGCCGGATGTACCGCACCGGCGACCTCGTCCGGCGGGACGCCGACGGCCTGCTCACCCATGTCGGCCGCGCCGACGACCAGGTCAAGGTGAACGGATTCCGCATCGAGCCGGGGGAGATCGAGGCCGCTCTCGCCGCACTCGACGGCGTGGCCGCCGCCTGCGTCCTGGTCCGTGAGGACCGGCCCGGCGAGCGGCGCCTGGTCGCCTACACCGTCCCCGGCTCGCGCGACGGCGAACCGGCGCCGACGGAGCGCGAACTGCGCGCCCGTCTCGCCGGGACCCTGCCGCCGTACATGGTGCCCGCCGTCTTCGTGGCCCTGGACGCGCTGCCGCTGCTGCCCAACGGCAAGACCGACCGACGGGCCCTGCCCGCCCCGGACCGACCGGCGGCCGTACGCCCCGGCGGACGGCCGCGCACCGCGAAGGAACAGGCGCTCTGCGAGGTGTTCGCCTCCGTCCTGCGCGTCCCCTCCGTCCGCACCGACGACGACTTCTTCGCCCTCGGCGGCGACAGCATCCTCTCCATCCAGCTCGTCAGCCGGGTCCGCGAGGCCGGCCTCCGGGTCACCCCCCGCGATGTCTTCGTCCACCGCACGCCCGAGGCCATCGCCGCCGCGTCCACCGCGCTCGACCGCGGCGACGCGTCCGGCCCGGCCGCCTTCGCGCCCGACGGGCGGGGGACCGGCACCATGCCGGCGACCCCCATCATCGCCTGGTTCCTGGAGCGTCCCGGGCCCACGGACGGCTACAACCAGTCCGCAGTGCTGCGCACACCGCTGGAAGCCGCCCCGGAAAGCCTGACCGCCGCCCTTCAACTCCTGATCGACCGGCACGACATGCTCCGCCTCCGAGTGACCGGGGCGTCCGGGGGCGAGCCCGTCCTCGAAGCGCTACCCCGGGGCTCCGTCCCCGCCCGCGACCGGTTCACCCGGATCGACGTCACGGGTCTCGGCGCCGAAGCGGTCCGGACCGCCGTCACCGAAGCGGGCGAGGAGGCCCGCGGCCGGCTCAGCCCCTCGGACGGCAACGTCGTGGAGGCCGTCTGGTGCGACGCGGGGCCCCGGGCGCGCGGCAGGCTGCTCCTCGTCGTCCACCACCTGGCCGTCGACGCCGTCTCCTGGCGCATCCTCGCCGACGACCTGGCCACCGCCTGGCGGACCGTCACCGAGACCCCCGGGCCGCACGCCGCCCTCCCCGCCACCACCTCCTACCGGCAGTGGGCACACCTCCTCGCAGCCCAGGCGCACGACGCGGCACGCGAGGCGGAACTTCCGCTCTGGGAAGCGGTGTCCGGTGCCCCTGACCCACGACTGGGGCACCGCCCGCTCGACCCCGGCCGGGACATCGCCGACCGGACCCTCACCCTCGTCACCCGGCTGCCCGCCACCTGGACCCGGCCCCTGCTCACCACCGTCCCCACCGCCTTCCACGCCGGAGTGGACGACGTGCTGCTCACCGGCCTCGCCCTCGCGGTGAGCGCCTGGCGCGCGGAAGGGACTCCGGACAAGACGGACGGCCCCGGTGCACCAGGCGTCCTCGTCGACCTGGAGGGCCACGGCCGCGAGCAGATCGACGAGAGCCTCGACCTGTCCCGTACCGTCGGCTGGTTCACCAGCCTGTACCCGGTACGGCTGGACCCCGGCCCGCTCGACCCCCGCGCCCCCGGACGCTTCGACGCCGCCCTGACCCAACGCGCCCTCAAGCGCGTCAAGGAACAGCTGCGGACCGTGCCCGACCACGGAGTCGGCTACGGGATGCTGCGCCGGCTCAACCCGGCGACCCGCCTCCGGCTGGCCACCGCACCCGACCCCCAGATCGGCTTCAACTACCTCGGGAGGTACGCGGCTCCCGGTGACGAGGGGGAGGCGGGCGGAGCCGACTGGGACGTGCTGCTCGACGGAGGAGGGCCCCGGGCCCACGACCCCGGCATGCCCGTCCACCACGTGCTCGACATCAACGCGCACACCGAGGACGGACCGGACGGACCGAGCCTGGTGACCCGCTGGACCTGGCCCGCCGAACTCCTCCCGGACAAGGACGTGGAAGCCCTGTCCGAGGCTTTCGCCAGCGCCCTGCGCGTACTCGCCGAACACGCCGGACGGCCCGACGCGGGCGGCTGGACGCCGTCCGACCTACCCCTGGTCTCCCTTGACCAGGCCCAGATCGACCGACTGCAGAACAAGTGGGGTGGACGCAAGTGACCGGGTTCCAGCTGGAAGACGTACTGCCGCTGACGCCGTTGCAGGCAGGCATGCTCTTCCACGCGCTGTACGACTCCACCGCCGTGGACGTCTACACCGCTCAGTTCGTCTTCGACCTCGAAGGCGCCCCCGACGTCCCCGTGCTGCGCGCCGCCGTCGGCGGCCTGCTGCGGCGGCACGCCAACCTGCGGGTCGGCTTCCTCCACGAGGACCTGGACGAGCCCGTGCAGGCCGTCGCCGCCGAGGTGCCGGTACCGCTGGAGGAGCTGGACCTGACCGGCCCGGACGGTCCCGCGGCCACCGAGCAGCGCCTCGCCGCGTTCCTCGCCGCCGACCGCACCAGGCGCTTCGACCTCGCCGTCCCGCCCCTGATGCGCTTCACGCTGGTACGCACCGCGCCGCGCACGCACCGGCTCGTCATGACGGCCCATCACATCCTGTTGGACGGCTGGTCGATGCCACTGCTGGTACGGGAGCTGTTCGAGCTGTACGCGACCGGGGGCGACGACTCCGCCCTGCCCCGCGTCGCCCCGTACCGCACCTATCTCGCGTGGCTGGCCCGGCAGGACCGCGCGGAGGCCCTGGACGCCTGGCGCACCGCGCTGGCCGAGATCGAGGTGCCCACCCTGCTCGCCGGAGCCCGGCGCGGTGCGTCGTCCTCGGGAGAGCCCGCTCCGGGCGGGGCCGGGGACGAAGGCGACCTGCCCGAGACGTTCGTCCTCGACCTGGACGAGGCCACCACCGCCCGGCTGCGGGAGACCGCCCGGACTCACCGGCTCACCCTCAACACCCTGGTGCAGGGCGCCTGGGGGCTTCTGCTCACCCGGCTCACCGGCCGTCCCGACATCGTGTTCGGCACCACCGTCTCCGGCCGGCCGCCGGAGATCCCCGGGGTGGAGTCGATGGTCGGGCTGTTCATCAACACCGTGCCGGTACGGCTGCGGCCGGCGGCCGACGACACCCTGGCCACGCTCCTGACCCGGCTCCAGGACGAGCAGGGGCGCCTCCTCGGGTCCCAGTTCGTGGGGCTGACCGAGATCCGCGAGGTCACCGGTCTGGACGAACTCTTCGACACCCTCACGGTGTTCGAGAACTACCCCTTGGACGCCGAGGCATTGCGCACCGCCCAGCAGGGGCTGTCCGGCATCACCGTCACCGGCTTCCGTGGCACGGACGCCGCCCACTACCCGCTCACCCTCACCATCGCCCCCGGCGACGCACTGCGGATCACCTTCGGCCACCGGGCCGCCGTCCTGGGCCGTGAGGAGGTGGCCCGCACGGCGGCGCGCATGCGCCGGCTGCTGACGGTGATGGCCCAAGGGCTCGACCTGCGTGCCGACGCCGTGCCCGTTCTCCTGGACGGCGAACACGAGGCACTGGTGACCCAGGGGCGGGGCGCCGAACTCCCGCACCGCACAAAGGCGACGGGCGTGCCGGAAGCCGTCGCGCGGATCGCCGCCCGGCAGCCGGACACGGTCGCCGTCACCGGCGTCGGCGAGGAGCTGACCTACGGCCGGCTCCTGCGGCTCTCGGACGGACTGGCCGGTGCGCTCACCGGGCTCGGAGCCCGGGCGGAGAGCGGTGTCGGCATCCTCCTGGGGCGCTCGGCCGCCCTGGTCACCGCCTCGCTCGCGGCCCTGCGCGCGGGGGCCGCCTACGTGCCCCTCGATCCGCGCTGGCCCGTCGAACGCCTCGCCCGGGTCGCGGAGGTGGCAGCCCCGCGTGTCGTCGTCGTCGACGAGACGACCCGCGCGCATCCCTGGGTCCGGCAACTCCCTCCCGGCACGCCGGTGGTGACCGTCGACCCGGCCGGCCGGGTGCTGCACGGGGGACCTGCCGTACCCGGCGAACCGCCCTTCGACGGTGGCGGGTCCGGTACCCGCCTCGCCTACGTGATGTTCACCTCCGGCTCCACCGGACTTCCCAAGGGCGTCGGCGTCACCCACGCCGACATCACCGCCCTCGCGGCGGACCGGACCTGGGGCGACGGAGCCACCGACGCCGTGCTCCTGCACTCCGCCTACGCCTTCGACGCCTCCACCTTCGAGATGTGGGTCCCCCTCCTCAACGGGGGCCGCGTCGTCGTCGCCCCCGAGGAGACCCTCCAGCCCGCCGTGATCCGCGACCTCGTCGCACGCCACGGGCTGACGGCTGCGTTCCTGACGACCGCCCTGTTCAACGTCGTCGCCGAGACCGACCCCGGCGCGCTCGGCATGCTGCGGCTGGCCGCCGCCGGTGGCGAGGCCGCCGCCCCGGGCGTCCTCCAACGGCTCGCCGCCGCCCACCCCGCTACCGCCGTCCTCAACGTCTACGGGCCGACCGAGGCCACCACCTTCGCCACCCTGCACCGCGTGCGTCCCGGCGACGCACCCGACGGCGTGCCCCCGATCGGCCGGCCGCTGGACGGCATGAGCGCCCACGTCCTGGACGCGGCCCTGAGCCCCGTACTCCCGGGTGCCGAAGGAGAGTTGTACCTCGCGGGCCCCGGTGTGGCGCGCGGCTACCTCGGCCGCCCCGGACTCACCGCCACCCGCTTCGTCGCCGACCCCTTCGCCGGGGGCGGCGCGCGCATGTACCGCACCGGCGACCTCGTGCGCCGCGACCCGGACGGTGCCCTCCACCACCTGGCGCGGGCGGACCAGCAGATCAAACTGCGCGGCCACCGCATCGAACCCGCCGAGATCGAGGCGGTGCTCCGCGCCGACCCGTCCGTACGCGCCGCCTGCGTCCTGGTCCGCGAGGACCTGCCCGGCGATCGCGCCCTCACCGCCTACGTCGTCCCCGCGCCCGGCAGCACCGCGGACCCCGGGCCGCTGGCCGCGCACGTCGGCCGCCACCTGCCCGCGTACATGGTGCCGGCCGTCATCCAGCCCCTCGACGCGCTCCCGCTCACCCCGAACGGAAAGCTCGACCGGCAGGCACTCCCCGTGCCCGCCCGGCCGACCGGACCGGCCGGAAGACCCCCGCGCGGCGCCCACGAGGAGATCCTCGCCGGGCTCTTCGCCGACGTTCTGGGCGTGGACCGCGTCGCCGCCGACGACAACTTCTTCTCCCTGGGCGGCCACTCGCTGCTCGCCACCCGTCTCGTGGGCCGCATCCGCTCCGCCCTGGACACCGAGGCGGACATCCGCACCCTCTTCGAGAACCCCACCGTCGCCACGCTGGCCACCGCCCTGGAACACGCCCGCCGCCCCGCCCGCCCCGCACTCGTCCCGCAGGAACGCCCCGCCACCCTCCCGCTCTCCTACGCCCAGCAGCGCCTGTGGTTCCTGCACAAGCTCGAAGGCCCCTCCGCCACCTACAACATCCCCTTCGCCGTACGCCTCGACGGGCCGCTCGACACCGAGGCCCTGCGCCGGGCGCTGCGCGACGTCGTCACCCGGCACGCCTCCCTGCGCACCGTCTTCCCGGAGCGCGACGGCGGACCGTGCCAGCACATCACCGCACCCGCGGACGTGCGGCTCCCGCTCGTCGTCGAGGCCGCCGACGAGGAGAAACTCGCCGACCGGATCCGCGCCGCCGCGACCGAGCCGATCGACGTCGAACACCGCCTCCCGGTCCGGGCGACCCTGCTGCGCCTCGCCGACGAAGCGCACGTCCTGATCCTGGTGATCCACCACATCGCGGCCGACGGGTCGTCCCTCGCGCCCCTCGCCCGAGACCTCGCCACCGCCTACCGTGCGCGCCTGAGCGGCGAGGCCCCCGCCTGGGCAGAGCTCCGCGTGGACTACGCGGACCACGCCCTGTGGCAGCGCCGCCTGCTCGAAGAGGGCCCCGGCGGTCCGGACAGCCTGCTGAACCGCCAACTGGACCACTGGCGGACCGCATTGGCCGGGCTTCCGGAGATCATCGAGCTGCCCCGGGACCGCCCGCGCCCGCCCGTCTCCCTGCACACCGGTGCCACCCACGCCTTCGACCTGGGCCGCGCCACCGCCGGGCGGATCAACGACCTCGCCCGCACCACCGGCAGCACCGTCTTCATGGTGCTCCAAGCCGCCCTCTCGCTCGTGCTCTCCCGCCACGGCGCCGGGGACGACATTCCGCTCGGCACGGCGGTCGCCGGCCGCACGGACGAGGCGGCCACCGACCTCGTCGGCTTCTTCGTCAACACCCTGGTGCTGCGCACCGACCTCTCGGGCGACCCGACGTTCCTCGAACTCCTCGCCCGCGTGAAGGAGTCCGACCTCCTGGCGCACGCTCACCAGGACGTGCCCTTCGAGCGGCTGGTCGAACTCCTCAACCCCGCCCGATCGCAGAACCACCACCCGCTCTTCCAGACCATGCTCGTCCTCCAGAACCACACCCCCGCCGCCCCCGTCGAACTGCCCGGACTCGCCGTCACCGCCGTGCCCGCCGACACGGCCGTGAGCAAGTTCGACCTCTCCTTCACCTTCACCGAAACCCACGACGCCGGCGGGGCGCCCGACGGCATGCGGGCCACCGTCGACTACGCCACCGAACTCTTCGACGCCACCACCGTGCGGGCCCTCGCCGAACGCCTCGCCCTGCTGATCGACGCGGTCACCACCGACCCGGACCGCCCGCTGCACACCTACGAGGTGCTCACCGCCGCCGAGCGCACCCGTCTGGCGGCCTGGGGCACCGGTCCGGTGGACGACCTGCCCGGCTCCACCGTCCCCTCGCTCTACGAGGAGTGGGCCCGGCGCACCCCGCACGCGCCCGCCGTGCGCGACGCCCGCACCACCCTCACCTACGCCGCCCTGAACACCCGCGCCGACGCGCTCGCCCGCAGGCTCACCTCCCTCGGCGTCGGCCCCGAGGACCGGGTGGCGGTCGCCCTGCCCCGCACCCACGACCTCCTCGTCTCTCTCCTCGGCGTCCTCAAGGCCGGGGCCGCGTACGTACCGCTCGACCCGGACTACCCGGCGGACCGCCTCTCCCACATGCTCGAAGACGCCCGCCCGCGCCTGCTCCTGACCACCCCCGCGATCCACCGCCGGCTCCCCGCGACACCGGTGCCCCACCTGTACGCCACGGACCCCGGCGCCCCCGGCGACGGCGCCGCCACGCCCCGGCGCCCGCTGCCGGAGCACCCCGCGTACGTCATCTACACCTCCGGCTCCACCGGCCGGCCCAAGGGGGTCGTGGTCACCCACCGGGGCGCCGGTGCCCTGGCCAGGTCCCAGCGGGAACGGCTGCGCGTCACCCCGGACAGCAGGGTGCTGCACATGGCGTCCGTCAGCTTCGACGCCGCCTTCTGGGAACTCTGCATGGCGCTGCTCTCCGGGGCCTGCCTGGAGATCGACGAACGCGACGCCCTGCTGCCCGGCGCCCCTCTCGCGGCCACCGTCCGCGAACGCGGCGTCACCCACCTCACCCTGCCGCCCGCCGCGCTCGCGGTGATGCCGCCCGGCTCGCTGCCCGAAGGCACCACCGTGGTCCTCGCCGGCGAGGCATGCACCCCGGCCCTGGTCCGCGACTGGGCGCCGGGCCGTTTCCTCGTCAACGCCTACGGCCCGACCGAAACCACCGTCTGCGCGACCATGAGCGCAGTCCAGCACCCGGACGGACCGCTCGCCCCCGACCGCACGGTGCCCATCGGCGCACCCGTCGACGGCACCCGGGTACACGTCCTGGACGACCGGCTGGCCCCCGTGCCGGCCGGCGTCGTCGGTGAGCTGTACGTCTCCGGGGCGGGAATCGCCCGCGGCTACCACGCCAGGCCCGGCCTCACCGCGAGCCGCTTCGTGGCCGACCCGGCCGACCGCGGCGGAGGCCGGATGTACCGGACCGGCGACCTGGTCCGCTGGACCGGCGGCGACGGCGTACAGGGTGAACTCGTCTACGTCTCCCGCGTGGACGACCAGGTCAAGCTGCGCGGCTTCCGCATCGAACTCGGCGAGATCGAGGCCGAGCTCACCGCCCTGCCCGGCGTGGCGGCGGCCTGCGCCGTCGTCCGTGAGGACCGCCCGGGCGACCGGCGCCTGGTCGCGTACACCGTGCCGGCGGACGGCCGGGCCGGGCCCGACGCGTCCGAGCTGCGCGCCCACCTCGCCGCCGCTCTCCCCGACCACATGCTCCCCGCCGCCTACGTGACCCTCGACGCGCTGCCCCTCACCCCCAACGGAAAGACCGACCGGCGGGCCCTGCCCGAGCCCGACCGGTCCGCACCGACCGGCGGACGCGCCCCGCGCACCGACCGCGAGAAGGCCCTCTGCGAGGCGTTCGCCGAGACCCTCGGCGTGGACGGGGTCGGCGTCACCGACGACTTCTTCGCCCTCGGCGGCCACTCACTCCTCGCCGTGAACCTCGCCCGGCGGATCGAGGAGCTCTGCGGCCAACGCCCCACTCTGCGCGCCCTGTTCGCAGCGCCCACCGTCGAGGGGCTGGACCGCCTCCTGGCAGGCGGCGCGGGGGAGGGAGACCCGCAGGGGAGCGCAGCCGAAGTGGACCTCGCCGCGGAGGTCCGGCTGGCCCCGGACATCACCGGCACCGGACGAGACGCCCCGGTACCCGCACCCGGCCGCCGCCCGGCCCGGCCGTCCGCCCGCCCGCTGCTGACCGGCGCCTCCGGGTTCCTGGGCGCCTTCCTCCTGCGCGACCTCATCGAGTCCTCGGGCGGCCCCGTCGACTGCCTGGTACGCGCCGAGGACGAGGCCGGGGCAGCCCACCGGCTGCGCGCCAACCTGGAGCACTACGGCCTCTGGCACCCCCGGTACGCCGAACTGATCCACGCCGTCCCCGGTGACCTCGGTGCCCCGGGGCTCGGGCTGTCACCCGAGGACCGGACCGCTCTGGTACGCCGTCTCGGCCCTGTCCTGCACAACGGCGCACACGTCAACTTCGCGGCCCCGTACGGAGATCTGCGTGCCGCCAACGTCGCCGGCACCGAGGAACTGCTGCGCCTGCTCGCCGACTCCGCATCGCCCGGGATGCACTACGTCTCGACCACCGGCGTCTACGCCCCCGCCCGCGGCCCCGCTCCCGTCATCCTCACGGAGACGAGCCCGACGGGCCCGGCCGCCGCACTGCCGGACGGCTACGCGCAGAGCAAATGGGTCGCCGAGGGACTCGTCGGCCTCGCCCGGGAGCGCGGTCTTGCGGTGACCGTCCACCGCCCCGGCCGCATCAGCGGCGACACCACCACCGGCGCCTGCCAGGACCGGGACCTGCTGTGGCAGTTGATCAAGGGATGCCTGCAGGCGGGGGCGGTACCGGACCTGCCGCACGGGTCGACCGACTGGGTGCCCGTGGACCACGTCAGCGCGGCGGTGGTGGCGCTCGCCCTCTCCGGCCGCCCGGGCGACGGGACGTACCACCACACCAACCCGGACGCGCCCGGCCTGGACCGCGTCTTCGAGGCTGCCGGCCGCCTCGGCCACGAGGTGCGCACCCTCCCCGCCGACCAGTGGCGGGCCCGCGTCGCGGCCCAGCCCGACAACGCTGCGCAGCTGTTCCTCGGCGGCGACGGCGAGGGGTCCGGCGGAGGGGCGACGGACCACCGCCGCTTCGACTCCGGCCGCACCGCCGGGGCGTTGGCCGCCCTCGGCGTCCACCTGCCGCCGCTCACCGACGAGGTGCTGGACCGCTATCTGACGTACTTCCGGGGCACCGGGTTCCTGCCGGCTCCGCGGCAGGTGGCGACTGCGCCGTGACGGTATCCGGGGACGGGGGATGCCACTCTCCGTCCCCGGAGCGGGCCCGACCGCGGCGGTGAGGCCGCCTCCCGCCGGTGGCGGCGAAAAGCCGTCGCGCCGCCGCGGTTCCGCCGCGCAAGCTGTTCCGCATGACCGACCTCGACACCCTCCTTCCGCCCGCCGACCTCGCCGCCGCCATGGAGGCCGGCCACGTCGGCCGGAAGACCCATCCGACCCTGCCCCTGTCGATCTACACCTACACACGGGAGTGCCAGTACGGGCACGTGTGGACGCCGGTCACCATGCGCTGCCGTGGCCTGATCGCCGACGACGTCTCCGGCGCGGTGGTCGCCCTGCCGTTCCCGAAGATCTTCCTGACGGCCATGCACGGAGTGCACGACTTCGCCCCGCCGCTGCCCGCCGAGCCGTTCGAGATATTCGAGAAGACGGACGGCTCGCTGATCATCGTCTTCCACTACGACGGCCGCTGGCACGCCGCGTCGAAGGGAAGCTTCGTCTCCGGGCAGGCCCAGTGGGCCCAGGCCGTCCTCGACGCCGCCGACCTGTCCGGCCTCGACCCCGAACTCACCTACCTCGCCGAGGCGATCTACCCCGCCAACCGGGTCGTCGTCGACTACGGACGGCGTGAAGACCTCGTCCTCCTCGCCGCCTACCGTCCGGCCTCCTGTGCGGAGGAGCCGCTGACCGCCGTCGCCCCGGGCTGGAAGCCGATCGGCACGGTCGTCCGGTCCTGGGGTCTGCGGGACGGCCTCGCGGAGCTGGAGCGGCTGGCGGCCACGGGTACCACTCTGGACAGCACGAGGGCCGACGGGACGGACGAGGAGGGGTACGTCGTCCGCTACGCCTCCGGAACCCGGGCGAAGATCAAGCTGTCCGCCTACCTGGCCCTGCACAAGCTGTTCACCGGTACGAACGAACGGACCGTCTGGGACGTGGTGGCGTCCGGTCAGGACCCGGCAGTCCTCTTCGACGAGGTGCCCGACGAGTTCGCCGACTGGACCCGCGCAGTCGCGGCCTCCCTGCACGAGCGGCACGACCGGCTCGTCGAGCGGGCGAGGGAGGAGTACGGCCGCGTCATGGCGGCCCTCCCCGCCGACGCCGACCGCAAGACCTTCGCCCTGGAAGCGGCCAGGACCGCGCATCGGGGCGTCCTGTTCCTCCTCCGGGACGGCCGCGACGACGCGGTCAGCGCTTGGGCGTGGCGGGAGGTCAAGCCGCGCGGCGACAGGCCCTTCCGGAACACCGAGTAAGGGCACCGACGGTGACGCGGCTTCCCGGGCGGCGAGCCGCACGGACCGCCGCCCGGACCGTGCGGCGAGCCGCACGGACCGCTGCCCGGAGCGCACCGGCACACCACGTCACCGTCCTCAACCCCACTCCCGGATCAGCCGTTGTTGATGCGCACCACTCCGGTGATGGTCCCCTGGTAGACCACGCCGCCCGGGGCGATGGAGCCCACCATCTGGAGGGAGTCGAAGAGCGAACCGGTACCGACGTACTTGGTACGCACCGTCTTGCCGGTCTCCGGGTCGATCTCCGCGTAGGCGAAGTTGTCCAGGATGGACGTGCTGTTGGTGCCCGGGATGAGAGGGCTGCGGACGATGGTGTGGAGGAGGCCGTCCGCCGTGGACAGCCGGGGCACGGCCGAGGAGCGGATGTTGGTGTCCCACTTCAGGTCGCAGCCGGAGCCGTCCGCGCGTACGTCGACCCGGCTGAAGCCGCCCGTGAAGTCGGCGGAGGCGGGGACGCTGGTGCCGGCGTTCTCCGGGAGGGCGGGGTAGGGGTAGCCGTACGTGCTGGCGACGAAGACCGAGTTGCCCACCGCGACGGGGGAGTTCTCGCTGCCGCTGCCGGACTTGAGCACCGGGACCGAGCAGACCTGGGCGCCGGTGTCGGTCCGGTACACGAGGAGGTTCTCGGTGGGCGAGGCGTTGTCCACGATGGTGACGTAGTCGGTGCCCGAGCGCGGCCCGAAGAACGTCGGGGTCGAACCGGTGCCCCAACTCAGCTGACCCGGCTTGCGGGCGGGCCCGCGGTCGTAGGCCTGCCGCCAGGTGATGGTGGGCGTGCCGTCCGCGGCGGCGTTCAGCAGGTACGTGGCGTGGCTGGTCGAGATCGCCGTGCCGTCCGGTGCCGTCGAGATCGAGTTGTCGATGCGCTCCCCGGCGGGAAGGGTCAGGGAACGGACGGTGCCGGTGGTGTCGTCGGCGGTGCCGACCACACCACCGCCGGTGGCGAACCAGACCCGGCCCTGCCAGTCCGGCGACACCCCGGTGACGGCGTCGCCCTCCGGTACGGCCCCGGCCAGCGAGAGCGAACTCGAGACGTACAACTCCCAGTTGCCCGAGGAGTTCCGGCGGTGGCCGATGCGGAGCAGGGTGCGGTTCCCATCGACGGCGACGAGGCGGTCCTGGTTGTCGAGGTAGGCGTACACCCCGCCCAGCAGCGAGCCCTTGGCGATGGTGAGCGTCGTCAGCGACGCGCCCGACGCCGGGTCGAGCAGGTGCACGGTGGGCACCTGGCCGAAGATCGGCGTGCAGAGGGCCACGGGGTAGCCGTCCGACCCGACGAGGATCGTGGGGCAGGCCGACTGGAGGGCGACCCGCTTCGAGGTCAGCGAACCCGTCCCCGGCCCGGGAAGCGGGGTGGCGTCGGACGAGCCGGTGTCGCCGTGCATGGTCGCGGTGCCCTGGGGGCCGCTGTAAGGGTTGTGCGGCGGCAGCGGACCGAACGTCGTCGCGGCCTGGGCCGGGAACGCCGCCGCCAGGGTGAAGAGGGTGGCGGCGCCCAGCACTGCGGCACGCGGGAACAGGGACGGACGAGGCACGGTGGAGTCCATTCGGGAGAGGACGGCAAGGAGCAGCCGATTTCGACGGACGGCAGCCGAGAAGAAGCGGACACCCGTGAGAGATCAGCAGAAAATGACCGATGAAGGCAGAGTCCGCCCGCCGGCGACGTCAGGGGCGACGGAGCGAGCCGATGGCTGTCACTGCCAGGAGGCCGACGGTCCGGGGCCGCAGTGCGGGGGGCCGTCGGTGAGGAGAACCCGGGGTGCGGGGAGAGCGCCGAGAAGCGGCGGAACGTCCCGCCGGGACCGGACCGGTGGGATCAGCGACAGAGTGCGCTGGACTGCCTGCACTGGTCCACGTGGCGACGGGCCACGAGCAGGGCGGGTGCGTACCCGAGTTCCCCAAGGGTTGTCATGGTCACGAACCCTGGCAGCCGTGCCGCGCCCGGGCAATGGGCGGTCCACATGATGGACGGACATACCTGCTGGGTAGGGCAGTTCTCGCCCGAAAGCCGATGCCCGGCAGGGTGGGTCCCTGCCGGGCATCGGGTCGGACCGGATGGGTCGGACGAGGGTGGTCGGACCGGAAGGCTCAGACGAGGGTGCAGGCCGTGCCGCTGAGGTCGAAGGCTGCCGGTGAGGTGTTCGTGGCCCCCCGGGTGCCGATGAAGCCGAGGGTGACCGAGGAGTTGGCGGCGATGGCGGAGGTGTACGCCGCCGGGGTCACGCTCACCGCGCTCCCGCTCTGGGTGGGGGTCCCGCCCCACATGTTGCCGATGGTCTGGCCGTTGGCGAAGGAGAAGCCGAGTTTCCAGTTGCTGACGGCCGCGGTGCCGGTGTTCCTGAGGGTGATCTCCCCCTGGAAGCCGTTGCCCCAGTCGCCGACCACGCGGTAGGCGACGGAGCAGGCGGCCCCGGTGGAGCCGCCGCCGGTGGCGGTGGTCAGGCTCACCGCTGCCGAGCGGGCCGAACGGTTTCCGGCCGCGTCGCGTGCGTACACCGCGAAGGAGTAAGCGGTGCCCGCGGTCAGGGAGTTCACCGTGACGCTCGCGGTGGTGGAGGCCGCGACCGAGGTCTCGGTGGTGCCGTTGACGCGCACGACGTCGTACCCCGTGACGCCCACGTTGTCCGTCGAGGCGGCCCAGCTCAGGGTGGCGGAGGTGGCGGTGACCGCCGAGGCGGTCGGGGTGCCGGGGGCGGTCGGGGCCTGGGTGTCGGCCGTCGACCCGCCGAAGACGGTGGCCTCCTTGGAGGTCTGCGCGATGCCGTTGACGCCGTGGAAGATGCGCTCGCCCCAGGAGCTGAGCCGGGTCGGGTCGAAGTCGATGACCAGGTCCAGGATCGGATCCGTGTTGCCGCTCCAGGACCAGGCCAGGTAACCGAGCTTCAGCTGCTGGGCGGTGGCCATCATGGTGTCCTCGTCCGGGTCGCCGTACTGGTCCGCCGGGCCTCCGAACTCACCGATGAGAATGGGCAGTCCGGCGTTCACGAAGGCGTTCAGGTAGTCGGTGACGGCCTGGGCGGTGTTGTAGACGCTGTACATGTGGATCGAGAAGATCAGGTTGCCGGTGGTGTCGGCGTTGTACACCGACTGGGCGTTGGCGCGCATGACGCCCTGCCAGTCCTGGCCCCAGTTGGGGGCGTCCACCATGATCGTGTGCTGGAAGCCGGCGGAGCGCAGCTTCTGTACGGCGCTGATGGTGGGCGCGGTCCACCCGGCCGGGTTGGTGTTGCCCCACGGCTCGTTGCCGATGTTGATGATGACGTAGCTCTCCTGGCCGGCCAGGACGTCCTTCAGGCTGATCCAGTAGTCGGCCGCGTGGTCGAGGGTGCCCGCGGCGGAGTCCTCGCCGTAGCCGGTGGTGTCGTGCACCTCCAGGACGCAGATCAGCCGGTTGGCCTTGCACTGGGTGATGATCCCGGCGACCTCGGTGGGGCTGTTCTTCGTCCACCGGTAACCGTCGGAGAGAACCACGCGGACGCTGTTGGCGCCCGTCGCCTTGATGTCGGCCAGCGACTGGGTCTCGCCCGGGTACCAGGTGTGCGCGTGGTTGACCCCGCGCATCACGAAGTCCTTGCCGTTGCCTTCGAGGAGGCGCCCGTTGCTGATGTGGAGGCCGGTCGTGGCGGCTGCCGTCGAACCGGTCTGCGCCAGAGCGGTCGCCGGGGCCAGGGCGCCGACGAGGATGATCCCGAGGAGAGCGGTCAGGGCTCTCCTGATGAGGGTGGCGGGGTGGGTTCGTGCCGTGCTTCTCGCTGTTCTCACTGCGGCTCCAGAGGGTGGACGCGTCGAGCATCGGGCGATATGGGAGCGCTCCCACTAATGGGAGCGCTCCCATAAAGCCATTCTGTCGGGGTCACGTCAAGACATCGCGCAGGGCCGGGTGATCCGGCGGTGAACCGGCTCACCGGACCGGCACGCCCCGAGGTGCCGGTCCGGCGGCGATCGCCCCCGGAGCCTGCTGGGCCGGATCGGGTACGGCCGTGCCGGGCGGCTCCAGTCCGACCAGCAGTGAACGGACGGCCTCCACCGCGTGCATGACCATCGCGGGGTCGGCGCCCGGCCGGGCGTGCGCGCTCATCCGGATCGCGGGTGCCTGCGGGAGGCCGGTGTACTCGACCAGGCCGTCCGGCCCCCGGCCCGCGGTCGCCAGCAGGGCCACCCCGAGCCCGGCGCGCGCGGCCTCCAGTACCCCCGCGAGGTAGCCGGCGTCGCAGACGACCGAGGCGGTGATGCCGTGCGTGGAGAGTACGTCCAGCGCCCTGCGGCGGATTGCGCACGGTGCCGCCACCGCGACCAGAGGGAGGGGGGCAGGGCCCGGCGGTGGCGACCATCCCGGTGCGGCGTACCAGGTCAGGGGCATTCCGCCGACCTGCATGCCCTCCGTGGAGGCCGCCTCGGTCACGTACACCGCCAGGTCCACGGACCTGCGGTCGACGGCCTCCACGAGCCGCGCGGAACGGTCGATGCGGAACCGCACCCGACAGTGCGGGAGCGTTCCGTGGACGGCCTCGGTGATCCGGGGGAGGATCTGGTCCGCTCCGTGCTCGGTGGAGCCGATGACGACGGTGGCGGGCTCGGAGCCGAGCAGTCTGCGCGCGGCCTCGTCGTGGACGCCGAGTATCCGGCGCGCTTCTTCGAGGAGGAGGTTTCCGGCGTCGGTGAACCGGGTCGCCCGGCCGGCTCGTTCGACCACCGGTTTGCCCAACGCCCGCTCCAGGCGGCGGACATGCTGACTCACCGCGGACTGACTGAGGGTCAGTGCCTCGGCGGCCCGGTGGAATCCGCCGCGCTCCGCGACGGCGACGAGACTGCGTAAAGCGACAATGTCGAAAACTGGCCCCATGTGCGCACGCTAGCATCAATCAATAAGCATTCGCGATCGCTTGTGATCGTTCCTCCTTGTTGAAGGTGTACGAAGGGTTCGCCATCCTGGCGGCATGTCGCACACTCCGGCCGGACCGTGAACACGGCCACCCAGTCCGTCGAACAGGCCACGGCGGGAGCCCGGTTACTCGGCCTGCTCGCCCGGGACCTGCCTCCCGACCGGCTCACCAGTGATCCCCTGCGCACCGCCCCGTACGCCGCGGACCGCTCCGGAGCCCCTCGTCACGGTGCACCGCTCGCCGTCGTGCACGCCCTGCGCACCGACGACGTGTGCACGGTCCTGCGCCACGCGGACGCGCTGGGCGTCCCTGTCGTCCCGCGCGGCGCGGGTACGGGACTCTCCGGAGGCGCGACGGCCGGTGACGGCAGCCTGGTGCTCGACCTGTCCCGGATGAACCGGATCGTCGAAATCGCTCCGGACGACCAACTTGCCGTCGTGGAACCCGGCGTCGTCACCGCCGACCTCGACCGGGCCGCCGCGGCCCACGGTCTGCGGTACGCCCCCGACCCGGCGAGCGCCGCCCTCTCCACCATCGGCGGGAACATCGCGACCAACGCCGGCGGACTGCGCTGTGCCAAGTACGGCGTCACCCGGGACAGCGTGCTGGGCCTGGAAGCCGTCCTCGCGGACGGGACGGTCGTACGGACCGGCCGGCGCACGGTCAAGGGAGTGGCCGGGTACGACCTGACGGCCCTGCTGACCGGGTCCGAGGGCACGCTCGCCGTCATCACGGGCGCCACGGTGCGCCTGCGGCCGGTACCCGTCGAGACGGCCACCCTGGCGGCCTGGTTCGGCACCTTCGCCGACGCGGCCGAGGCGGCGACCGCGATCACCGCGGCCGGGATCGAGCCCGCGATGGCCGAACTGCTGGACGGGCCCGTGCTCGACGCGATCGATGCGGCCCGAGGTACCTCGCTGCACGGCAGGGGCGCGGCCCTCCTCATCGTCCAGTGCGACGGCGCCGGAGCGCGGGCCGAGGCCGAACGGGTCGTCGCCGTCCTGGAGAAGCGTGCCACCTCGCTCTCCGTCGCGGCCGACGACGCCGAGGCGGACGCCCTGCTGGCGGCCCGCAGGCTGGCCCTGCCCGCCCTCGAACGCCTGGGGCGCCCGCTGATCGAGGACATCGCCGTTCCCCGCTCCCGGCTCGCCGAGGCGGTACGGGGCATCACGGAGATCTCCGCCCGGCGCGGGGTGCCCGTCTTCACCCTGGCGCACGCGGCGGACGGCAACCTGCATCCCATCATCGTGGTCGACCCGGCCCTGTCCGAACTCCCCGAGGCGGCCTGGGAGGCGGCGGGCGACATCTTCGCCCTCGCGCTCCGGCTGGGCGGCACACTCACCGGCGAACACGGAGTCGGGTCACTCAAAAGGCAGTGGATCGCGGAGGAGTTGGGCGCCGAGAACCATGCGCTGCAACGACGCGTCAAGGCCGCCTTCGACCCGCGCGGCATCCTGAACCCTGGCAAAGCGGTGTGAGCGCAGGGGCGCGCGCGGTGAGGAGCGAGGCCTCGGGAGGGCACCGGCCGACGACCGTGGCCCTCCCCCGGGACGGCACCGGGCAGCCGCGCCGTTTGACCTTGACACGGTGACAAGGTCTTCACTGCTTCCCGAGGAGGTGGTCTGGATGACCATGACGAGACGGGGCACGGACGCGACACGAGCACTTCAGGCGCTGGGGGACAGCAGCGCGACCGTACGGCTGAGGGCCGCCCTGGCGGTCGGGACGACGCCCGACCCGTGCTTCGTGGACAAGCTGGTCGAGCGGTGCGCGATCGAGCCGGAGTTCTTCGTCCGGGACATGCTGACCTGGGCGCTGGTACGCCACCCGGTGTCCCTGACACTCCCCGAGCTGCTCCGGGAGGCCCGCTCGGAGCGTCCTCAGGCGCGCAGCCAGGCATTGCACACGCTGTCCAAGATCGGTGACCGGCGGGCATGGCCGGCGATCACACCGGCGCTGCTTGCGGACGCCGACGACGAGGTGGCGAGAAGCGCCTGGCGGGCCGCGGTCGTGCTCGTCCCGGAGGGCGAGGAGCCCGCTCTCGCCGTGGAGCTGGCGAAGCAACTCGCGCGCGGGGAGCGAGGAACGCAGCTGAGTCTCAGCCAGGCGCTGTTCGCACTGGGCGAGTCGGCCGCACCCGCTCTGCACACCGCGACGACGGCCCCCGACCCGGGCGTCCGTGCTCACGCCCTCGCCACGGAACACCTGCTGCGAGAGCCGGACGCCGGATTCGAGGCGGCGATCGAGGAGGCCAAGCGCGTCGTGGCCCTCACCGGAACCCCCGGGGCGGACGATGAGCACCATGCTGATCGGTGAGGTGTCGAGACGGTCCGGGGTCAGCGCCCGCATGCTCCGGCACTACGAATCGCTGGGCCTGGTGCGGCCCTCGGGGCGTACGGGCTCCGGCTACCGGGAGTACTCCGCACAGGACATCCGGCGGATCTTCCACATCGAGAGCCTGCGGTCGCTGGGACTGTCGCTGCGGGAGATCGGGCGCGCGCTCGACGATCCCGGGTTCGCGCCCTCCGCGCTCGTGGACGACCTCGTCCGCCGGACGGGCGAACGCATCGCGGCCGAAACGGAGTTGCTCACCCGGCTGCGCCGGATCGACGCTGCGGACCCGGCCGACTGGGAGGGCGTTCTCCACGTCGTCTCGCTCCTTCAGGCACTGGGGTCGCAGAGCGCCGATACACGCCAGCGCGCGGCTCTCTCCTCGGTCGACAGGGTTCCGGTACCGGTGGAGGCCCTGGTCGACGCGGTACTGGGCGAGACGGACCCGGTCGTCGCCGGCGCCCTGCGATGGGCGCTGGCGCGGTCGGGCGACGGTGGCCAGGAACTACTGGCGGAAGGCCTCGGATCGCCTGAGGCCGCGGTGCGCAAGCGGGCCGTCCAGTCCCTTGCCGAGCTGCCCGGGGCCGGGGCGACCGCCCGTCTGCGGGAGGCCCTCACGAGTCCGGACGAAGTCGTACGCCGGCAGGCGGCTCTGGCGCTCGGGACACGTGGAGCGGCCGAAGCCGTCCCGACGCTCATCGGCATGATCGTGGAGGGTGGCAACGACACCGACGCGGCCGACGCGCTGAGCGAGCTGGCGAGCGACGCCGCGACGGCCGACCGGATCGCGGCGGGACTCGTCGACCGCCTCGCCCGGTCCACCACCGGAGCGGGCGCACGCGGTCGGCTGACCCAGGCGCTGGCGGGCATCCCGGGAACGACGGCTTCGCACGCCCTGGTCGAGCTGTCGCACGACGAGGACCGCGCCGTCTCGCTGACCGCCGCTTATCTGCTCCGGCTCCGCGACACCCGGTGACGGGGCTCCGCGGCTCGGCCCGCTCGAGTTGCCCGGCGTGCTCGGCTCCGGTCCGCGCCGACTCGCCCGGTCGGGTCGCTGCCGGTCGTGGCCGCAGCCGTGACGGGCGGCTCACGGCTGTCGCGAGACCCTGCCGTCACCGGCCCCGCCGGTGTGCGGGCCGTCGCGCAGCTCCGCCTGGTAGCGACCCGGCGTCTGGCCGACGACCTCGGTGAACGCCTCGATGAGACTGGAGGGGTTCGACCACCCGCACTCCACGGCGGTCTCGGTGACGGATCGGCCGTCGGCGAGATGGACCAGGGCGTGGTGGATGCGCAGGATCGTGCGCCAGCGGTGGAAGCCCATGCCCAGCTCGGAGTGGAACAGCCGGCTCAGGGTGCGCTCGCTCGCCCCCACGGCCCGGCCCAGCTCGGCGAGGGTCGCGGACCGTCCGGGGTCGGTATGGAGGAGGCCGGTGACAGCGCGCAGCCGGTCGTCGTGGGGCTCCGGCAGATGCAGGGACTGCTCCGGGGTCTCGGCGAGTTCGTCGATCACCACCGCGCGCAGCCGTTCGTAGGCGCCGGGGCGGAACTCCCGGTCGTCGGTCAGCGCGATCAGCGCTTCCCGCACCAGCGGGCTCACCGCGAACACACCGGGCCGGGCGGCGAGCACCTCGCACAGAGAGGTGGGGACGGCGAGGAGACGGACGTCGGTCCTGCCGTAGAAGCGGTGGGAATGGGCGAATCCGGGCGGCGTCCACGTCACCCGGTTCGCCGGGGCGACCCAGGTCCCGTGCGTGGTCGTGGTGGCCAGGGCACCGGCTGCCGCGTACACCAACTGGCCCTCGGCATGGGAATGGGCGTCGAAGCGGTAACCGTGCGGCAGCCAGCCGCCACCGCTGTACGTCGTCCCGGTCGGCGTCCGCGACGTCGACGTGCGCGATGCAGGCGGCATCGGCGCCTTCGTCTCCGGCGCTCGTGGGACCGGCGGCACCGGGACCGGCGGCACCGGGGACTGCAGGCGAGGTTGGCGGCTTTTCGGCATGGATCGCCAATTTACCGGTGGTACGGCATGCCTGCGCGCCGAAGGATGGTTCCACGAAGACCGTCAATGCAACGCGCACCGGAGGAACCGTTGAGCAGTGGAGGACCGCAGGCGGCGCCGGCCGGAAGGCAACGGACCCGCCGCCGGAAGATGTTGTCGCTGACCGTGCTGGGCCGTGAACGGATCAGCCCTCGCTTCATGTCTCTCACCCTGGGTGGGGAGGACGTCCGACACCTGGAGCGGTCCGGCTACGACCAGGCGGGCCGACTCTTCTTCGCCGCACCCGGCCAGGAGGAGGCCGTCTTTCCGACGAGTGAGAAGTGGATGCTCGCGCACACGCTGCAGGCGGCGAGACACCGTCCGCGGGTGCGGACCTACACGATCCGGCGCTTCGACCCGGAGCGGTCCGCGTTCGACGTGGAGATCTCCCTCCGCGAGGAGCGGGACCCGGGCGGAAGTCCCGCGCCCGGGAACGCGTGGGCGCTCACGGCGGAGCCCGGTGACCGGGTCGCCTTCCTCGACGAGGGGCGCCGCTACACCCCCGCCCCGGGCGCTGCCTGGCAGTTGCTCGTCGGCGACGAGAGCGCGCTGCCGGCGATCCTCTCGATACTGGAGCACTCCGGCGGCGCGCTGCCCGCCGAGGTCCTCGTGGAAGTCCCCACCGGCGACGACGTCCGCCACGGGTTCACGCCCCCCGAGGGCGTGAACATCCACTGGCTGCCCCGCGTCGACCCCACGACGAAGACGGGCGAACTCGCCCTGCGGGCCGTGCGGGAGACACCCTTGCGGCCCGGCCCCTTCTCCACCTGGGCCGCGGGCGAGTCCGCGCTGGTGGCAGGCGTCCGCAGACACCTCGTCGGTGAACGAGGGGTACCCCGGTCCAGCATCACCTTCCGGGGCTACTGGAAGCACGGCAGAGCGAGCCTCTGATCCGGCCGTCGGGCGCACGGGGCCTTCCGCGTCCCGTCACCGCACGGTGCTCCGGATCAGGGCGCGACGAACAGTGCCGGGAAGCGGGGGCCGAGCCACGGCTTGCGCCCCCGGGCGAACACCTGGCCCCGGGCCATGGCCCGCCACGGGTCGCGTCGGCCGAGCGCGATGAGGAGGAAAGCGACGGGGTCGATGAGGATGGTGCAGTCCGGCCGCTCCGGTCGCTCCTCGGTGACGACGACCCTGCCGTCCGCCAGATCGACACCGAACACCGTCCCACCGCCACGCAGCCGCACGCAGTAGCTGGCCGTGCGGCGGACGACGGCGGCCGGATCGGCCACCCGCGGCATGACCGAGAGCATGAACGGAATGCACAGACCCACACGGTCGCCGTCGATCATGTGCGGGCGGCGCAGCGCACGGGCGAGGTCGTAACCGTGGCCCAGCATGTGCGTCAGCAGATAGGACGCGAGTACGGCCCGGTTCATCGGGCCCAGCGGCGTGATCAGCATCGGGTCGGCGCTGGTACCGGCGTCCGTGGCGGTGCCGGTCGCCCCGGATGCGGCCGGGTCCGCGGCGGCACGGTCCACGGCGGCCAGGAACGCGTCGGCCTGCTCCGTGATCATCGCCGCCAGCGGCTGTGCCCCACGCTCCCCGAACGCCGCGAGGGCTCGCGCGTTGGCCGGTGCCAGACTCTGCGGCGTACCGTCGCCGTACGGGCGTTCACGTCCGGCCGCCAGGTCCGCCATCAAGTCGTTGGCCATGGCCAGATGGGCTGCCGCCTCGCCGATCGTCCACTTTGATCCGGGTACGGCGGCCGTGGTGCCGGGCGCGCTCCGCAACAGCGTGGCGATGTCGTCGGCGGTCCCGCGTATCGCCTGCCGGAGCGCTTCGGGCAACGACCCGCCCCTGTCCTGTCGTTCTGTCGCTCGCACGCCGTCCGCTCCCGTCCCGTCCGCCACGCCCGTCGCGTGAGGTGCGCGGTACCCAATCAGACTCGGGGGAGGCGGGACAAGACAAGCCCTCGCGGCCGGCGGCTTCGCAAGGTGGAGGGCC